>CAYORP010000208.1:0-7222 GCA_964406415.1 uncultured bacterium | reverse complement strand
CGCCTTTTGCTGTATTAACGACATAGTTTGCTTTGAACTTAACAGGCATCGTGAAACTCCCGACCGGAATTTCAAAGGGTGTGAAATCAACATTAAAGTCCCAGAAGGTGTAATCATATGCATAGTTCCCCGTGTCAAGAGTGTTACCGCCAGGTATATATTCCTTAGAAACTTTCGTGGGATCCTGTCCCTGCAAACTCTCGTAGTAATAGTAGGCAACCCCGGCGTTGAACGCCTTTTCTGCTATCTTGCCGTTAAAACCAACCTGCGTGCCCAGCAAATAAAGTGCTTCCTCGCTATGCTTCGCCTCGTTCAGCGGGAAAAACCCGGCAGTCACGAAGATGCTCTTTTCTGCAGAACTCTTGTAGCATACCGCTACTCCTTCAGGTGTTACATCTCCATCCCATACGAGATCGGTGGAGTAGAAGGGGTTGGACATCTTGCCACCCGTTATGGACATCCCCGAGAGCGGAGAGTAAGTTACATACGCCTTGTCGAGATAGAGTTCTTTACTGCTGAAGGAATCTTTAAAGCTCTGGTTTGTTGAAGTCTGTTCAGGACTTCCGGATGCTATCCGCAAACCGAACTTGGTCTGGGGATTCACCTGTGTATCAAATCCCCATCTAACCCGGACTCTTCCTCTTTTGCTTATTTCATCATCGTTCTTTTCCTTCTGTTCAAAGCGCAGTCTTGCGTCGCCCTTAAACTTGGTGTTTTTTATCCAGGCGGGAACCTTGTCCATTTCATCCTTCATTGCGACTTCATCCTTGCGAGCTTCTTCTTTCGCTTCCGCTGCAATCTTGTACGCTTCTCCTTGCGTGAGTATTCCTTTCTCCACGAGTTTTTGTACCAGTCTGTCAACCTCTCCTCCGAACGCGAGTGTTGTGGAGAGGAGCAGTGTTGCTGTTATTAATAGTTTTTTCATATCCTCATCTCCTTTTTTCTCTGCAATCCCAGCCTTTATTTTCCACCTCCTTTATGGCGTTTTTTGGATGCAAAAGAAAATTTATTCACATATACTTTACCGTTTTGAAGTGAAGAATAAATCAATCCTGTGTTAAGATTGTGTTAAATCGTAAAGGGGATTTTAAGAAGGTTTTGCGAGAAGAGGAAGAGATATAATTACCTCGGTGCCAGAACCTGAGGAACTTTTTATATCAATGGTACCTTTATGAAGCATTGCTATGTGTTTGACGATTGACAGCCCAAGTCCTGTGCCGCCCGTTTCTCTGGACCGGGACCTGTCCACGACGTAAAATCTCTCAAATAAGCGAGGCAGGCTTTTTCCCGGAATTCCGATACCCGTGTCCTTTATACTGGTGGCAAGCAAATCTCCGTTTCTGAAACTTCTTATGCTTATGCTACCTTTGTCCGTGTATCTTACCGCATTGTCTATAAGGTTTATAAATAGTTGTTCTAACTTAAAGCGGTCACCTGCAATATGCCTGTTTTCTTCATCTATATCGGTCCTTACCGTCAGGTTTTTAGAGCGGATTTTACCGTCAAACATTTTCAGAACATCAGTGAGCACCTCTTTTATATCTATCCGTTCAAATTCTATATTTTTTGCCTCCTCAAGTTCTGAAAGGGAGAGTATGTCGTTGACTATGTTTATCAGACGGTCGGTGTGTTTCCTGATTATATCAATATAGGTTTTCTGTCCATCGGGCATTTCTTCATACAGGGTTTCCACATATCCTTTTATTGCTGTAAGGGGTGTTTTGAGTTCGTGAGACATATTCGTGACAAGTTCTCTTTTTATTCTTTCAAGTTCTTTTTCACCAGTAATATCTCTGAGGGATACAAAAATATCTCCCGAACTGCCTGAAGGAGAAAAAGAAGATAGAAAGGTCTGGCTATTCAGAAAAATCTCTTTTTCCACAATTAATCTGTCTTTGTGAACGCCCTTTATTGCGTCTATAAATTCTGCCTCCCTGAAAAATTTTATATAGTTGTTCCCCTCAATATTCTGTGTGCCGAGAAGTTTTTTAGTTTCCTTGTTTGCAAAAGATACAAGGCCTGCCTTATCTATAATTAATACAGGTGAAGAAAAGGAGTCCATTATACCTTCAGTCTTTTTTTTGATTTCCTCAATTGCCTTTGAAAGGGCGACATCCTGCATGGAAAGTTTATCTAACAGGTTTTTCAGTCTTTTAACCCTGAGATAAAAAAAGATGACAAGTAAAACGGACACTGCAACAGCAATCAACAGAATTATATTCATTCTTCTATTTTATAGCCAACACCCCTTATGTTTTTTATATACCTGCCAGCCTTACCTAATTTTTCTCTCAGGTTTTTTACGTGAACATCAACGGTTCTTTCAATAACCGCCTTTTCGCCTTCCCAGAGTATATCAATGATTTTTTCTCTGGAAAAGACCCATCCCTTTTTTGATGCAAGTATCTGTAAAATGCCGAACTCCGCAAATGTCAGTTCTATCTTCTTATTGTCAACGTAGACCTCTCGTTTAGCAGGGTCTATAAGCAAACTCTTGCCTATACTGGTTTTCTCTGTTTCTGTTTTCGGTGAATAACGTCTGAGTACAGTTTTTACCCGGGCGACGAGTTCTCTGGGAGAAAATGGTTTTGCAATGTAGTCATCTGCACCCATCTCCAGGCCTACAACCCTGTCGGTAACCTCTGTCTTTGCGGTAACCATAATTATGGGAAGAGGTGATAACCTCGGATTGTTTTTTATTGACCTGCATACATCAATCCCGTCCATGTCAGGCAGTATCAGGTCCAGTAAGAGAAGGTCAAATGAGTTGCGTTCAAGGGATTTGAACAGGTCGTTGGCATTGGAAAACCCCGTTACCCTGTAACCTGATTTTTCAAGGTGCAGGGTTATAAGTTCTATTATGTCTTTTTCGTCTTCAAGTACTGCTATCTTCTCATTCATTGTTGTTTATTTTATCATACAGCAGTTTGAATTGATAGAAGTAAAGGGTGTGAACCGTGTTGTCCCTGAGATTATGTCCAAGCCACACGCCACAATAAATGGAAGTGGTCAGAGCAGTAGTTTTTTGATAGTCCTGTCCAGTTCATCCATATCAAAAGGTTTTGGCAATACAGCGTCAGCACCTGATTCCTTTACCTTTTTGATATTTTCTTCGGTGGGATAACCTGTTATGGCAATAACCTTTATGTGTTTTGTGTTGGGGTCATTTTTTATATTCCTGCAGAGGTTAAAACCGTTGATGCCAGGCATGAACAGGTCCAGAATAACCAGGTCTGGATTCACCTTCGTTAACATCCTGCCGGCACCAAAACCATCTCCGGCGGAACTTATGAGGTATTCTGGATTCTCTTTTTCCATATAATCGCGCACAGCCTGTATGATAAGTTTTTCGTCGTCAACTATAAGTATTCTGAAACTTTCTTCTACGAGGCCAGTAGCGGCCCTGCTGCTCATACCACTTTTTTTTATAAAATCAGAAAGGTCTTTTTGTGTTATCTTGTATCTGCCGCCAGGGGTTTTAAACGCCTTTATCTTTTCGTTGACTACCCACTTGTATGCGGCTATCCTGCTGACCCCGAATATTTTAGCAATATCGCCGGTCGTGAAAAATTTTTTATTGAAGTTTACCATCTTAACTTTATTCTACAGTTTATAAACTCTTTTGTCAATTTTATTGTATAAGTTTTGAAGTAGTATGTATATGTGGTAAGATAACATAAAATGGCAATGACAATTCTGCTTTCTGTGGTTCTCTTTGTGCAGGTTGTTTTTCTTTTAATCTTTTTTAAAAAAAGGGATTCAGGGACAGATGTTGCTGTTAAACTGAGGGATATAGAAAGCCAGTTGAATAGGCTCGACCCGCTTGTAAGGGATGAGTTTGCCAGAAGCAGGGAAGAACTTCAGAAAAGCGCAAGGGAGACAAGGGAGGAACTGAGCGGCTCTTTGCGAAATTCAAGTGAGGTTATTTCCGGAACGGTGGAGAAGCGTCTGAAATCACTTCAGGATGAAAATGTCAAAAAACTTGAGGAGATGAGAGCCACCGTAGACGAAAAACTTCAGTCAACGCTTGAGAAGAGGCTGAGTGAATCCTTCAATGTGGTGAGCGAACGCCTGAAACAGGTGCACGAAGGGCTGGGCGAGATGAAAACCCTTGCTACAGGTGTGGGGGACCTGAAAAAAGTTCTATCCAATGTTAAAACCCGGGGTATTCTTGGAGAGATACAACTGGGAAATATTCTTGAGAATATCCTCTCTCCGGAGCAGTATGCGAAAAACGTTGAGGTTAAGGAAGGTTCTGGAGAGATGGTGGAATATGCGATTAAACTTCCGGGTAGAGAAAAACCTGTGTACCTTCCTGTGGATGCAAAGTTTCCGATGGAGGTTTACAACCGTCTTCTTGATGCCTATGCTGACGGTAACCCTGATACTGTTTTGAAGGCAACAAAAGAGGTTGAAAATGCAATAAAGAAGTGTGCTAAAGATATCAGTGGGAAATACATAAACCCGCCTGATACAACGGATTTCGGCATACTCTTTCTGCCTGTGGAAGGGCTTTATGCAGAGATAGTAAGGCAGACAGGTTTGATGGAAATGCTCCAGAGAGAATATAAGATATCTGTTACGGGACCGTCCACTCTGGCTGCATTTCTCAACAGTCTGCATATGGGGTTCCGGACACTGGCGATACAGAAAAGAACAGGTGAGGTGTGGCGGATACTTGCCGGGGTCAAGAATGAGTTTAACAAGTTCGGAGAGGTTCTGAAGAAAGCACAGGACAAGATTGATGGGGCAAGCAGAGATATAGAAAATCTTGTGGGTACAAGGACAAGGCAGATACAGTCTAAACTTAAAAGTGTTGATGAAACACCTGAACAGGATACTAATGAAGGGGAACAGGATAATACCGAGAGACAAAAGGGGGAAACAGATGAAGAGAATATCTGAGAGAAAGAAAGGATTTAGGGGCGTAGTTTTTGCAGCATTCGTATGTTTATTTATTGCAGGAAGTTTTGCCATAACTGTAAGTGCCGGGGAGACCAAGATTGTTTCAATGGATACCCACAGGGTTTTTGGAGAGCATCCGGCTTTCAGGGAGGCTATGGGTAAATTTCAGAAACAGGTGCAGGAGATGCAAAAAAAGGTAGATGAGGCGGACGAAGAATCCAAGGCTACAGCCCAGCAGATGATGCAGATGGAGATGCAGCAGTTGGGCATGCAGTTGCAGGAAGAGGCATTCAGTAAGATGAAGGCTGACGTGCAGAAGATAGCGAAGGAAAAGGGTTATGACTACGTTGTTGACAGCAACATGCTTATCGTCGGAGGGGAAGACATAACAGAAGAGGTACTTGCGTCTTTCCCGAAACCTGAGATGGAGAAAAAAGAATCTCCCCCTGCTGTTGAACCGGGAAAGTAAATCAATCTATTTCAAGGGCAATCTCCAGAGCTCTTTGGGCGTGTATCGCGGTTGTATCAAAAACCTTTATTGTAGTATCTGGTTGTTTAATGAGAAAAGGCAGTTCCGTACATCCGAGGATAATGCCTTCGGCTCCTTTCCTGGCAAGATTTTCAATTATTTTGCACACCTTAAGGCGGGATTCATTGTTGACCTCATTTTTTACCAGTTCCTCATAAATAATTTTATTTACCGTTGTCATATCATCCATCTCCGGAAGGATGGTTTCAATACCCATTCGGGCAAGCCCTTTCTTATAGAATCCCTTACTCATGGTGAAAATCGTTCCGAGCAGACCGACCTTTTTCATCCCTGATTTCTTAATCTCATCGCCTGTAACGTCAATAATACTTATCAATGGTATGGGCAGGTCATTCTTTATTTCGTCGTAAACGATGTGCACAGAGTTGCATGCCGCAACCGCAAAATCCGCTCCGGCGTCGTGTAGTTTACCTATGGCGGTTTTAACTTCGTCAGGGATTTCATAACCTGCATTGATGAACTTTTGAAAGTTTAAACTGTAGATGATTATTTCAGGATATGCAAAGTCTTTGTGTTCTTCCTGATATTTATGAATGATGTAGAGGTAGTAAGAAACAGTTGATTCCGGTCCCAGACCGCCGAGTATCCCTATTTTTTTCATCTGTTTGTCCAGTCCATTATTACCTTGCCGCAGTTACCAGAGAGCATCGTTTCAAATGCTTTTTCAAAATCAGTATAGTGGAAGTGATGTGTAATCACAGAACTTATATTCAGGCCTGACTGGAGCATTGACTCCATCATATACCATGTCTCATACATCTCTCTTCCATAAATTCCCTTGATGGTCAGCATATTAAATATTACCTTATGCCAGTCAATGGCGAATCTGCTTGGAGGGATGCCGAGAAGTGCGATTTTTCCTCCGTGGCACATATTATCAATCATATCTCTGAGTGCCTCTGGACTTCCGGACATTTCCAGTCCAACGTCAAAACCTTCCTTCATTCCCAGTTTTTTCTGCACATCTTTGAGTGTTTTTCTCTCTTTAACATTGAGGGTTGCGGTTGCACCCATCTTTTCCGCAAGTTCCAGACGGTAGGGATTTATATCTGTAATGACAACATATCTTGCACCTGCATGTTTAACCACAGCGATAGCCATAAGTCCTATAGGTCCTGCACCGGTGATGAGAATATCTTCTCCAAGCGTCTTGAAAGAAAGAGCCGAATGCACCGCATTTCCGAACGGGTCAAATATGGAAATGATATCCATAGGTATTTTGGGATTTGCATGCCAGACATTTGTAATGGGGATACTCAGATATTCAGCAAAACAGCCAGGTCTGTTCACTCCCACACCTTTGGTATCTTTACATAGATGCCTCCTGCCCGCCAGGCAGTTGCGGCATCTCCCGCAGACAATATGGCCCTCTCCGGATACAACCTCCCCTATCTTAAGGTCGTGAACGTTGCTTCCCATGGCGACTACTGTGCCTGCAAACTCATGTCCTATTGTCATTGGAACGGGTATTGTTTTCTGTGCCCATTCGTCCCAATTATAGATATGGACGTCGGTACCGCAGATAGAGGTTTTGTTGATTTTTATAAGGACATCATTAATTCCTATTTCAGGTATCGGCACTTCTTCCAGACTTACGCCTTTACCCCTGTTTTTTTTGACAATCGCCTTCATTGTTTTCTTCATTTGGATTCTTCCTTTACCCCCAACTGACGCTCTCTGTCATTGAGATTGCTTCACTTTGTTCGCAATGACAAACTATTAAGGGATTTTGTTTTATATTCACCCAGAACGCTCAAAACGTACTCA
>CAYORP010000207.1:0-4588 GCA_964406415.1 uncultured bacterium | reverse complement strand
GGATGGAATGGGGATTTAGGAGATAAAAATGAGAAAAAAATATGGTTTTACTCTGATTGAGTTGCTTGTGGTAATGGTTATCATTGCGGTGCTTGCAGGGCTGCTACTGCCCGCAATAAGAAAATCACGTTCAAAGGCTCTAATAGACAAGGCAAGCGCAGAGATGGCTGCTCTATCCAGCGTTATGACAATGTGCAAGATGGACTGTGGCTATTATGTCCGTCTGTGTGATTTGGCATCCCATGATACTACGGAGGTGCCCATACAGGTTTTGTATATTGATGAAAGCATACCTTCTGCTTCGTGGGAAGAGCCTATCACTGGACCGAATAGTGTGCAGATTTCACATTGGGACGGTCCCTATCAGGTATTTCAGGAAAGGTCAGTGTATGGAGAATTGGGAAGCGCTCCCACAGGTACTGGCTGGGTTCCGGCAGATTTCCCAGATGTATCAACAGTACCACCTAAGTGTAAGGGTACCCCTCTGGACCCATGGGGCAGGGCATATGGTCTGGCATATAAAATCAGTGAGAATATAATGGTACTTTACTCCGCAGGACCCAACGGTGTATTCGAAACGACTAAGGGAGATTCTACTATACCTTCAGACTCTGATGATATAATTTATAAATTCCGCTAAAAAACTCTGGGGTCAGGTCTTGCTTTTTGACTTCCTGTTTATTTTTTCTTTTAGTTAATGTTTTAGGAAAAAAGGGCGACAATTCATGCAAAAAGCAAGACCTGACCCCAATTATTGATATGGATGCGTTCGTTCTGGGTGTGGTACAGGGGATTGCAGAGTGGCTTCCTGTCAGCAGTTCCGGACATCTGGTTGTTTTCCGCCACCTTTTCGGTCTGGAAGGTGGCGTTTCTTTTGACATTTTTTTACACCTTTCAGCGCTTTTTGTCATATTCATATTCTTCTGGAAAGATATCCTGAAGGTAGTCAGGGCATTCTTTTCTTTTGACAGGAAGAGTTATGAGTTCAGGTTAGCCCTCTACATTATATATGCCACTGTTATTACCGGCCTTGTGGGTATCCCTTTGAAACCCTACCTTGAATCTCTTGCCAGTATATATGTTCTGCCTTTCACGTTTCTCATAACGTCCGTTCTTCTCTTCCTGTCTGCCAGAAAAAGTGACGGAAGACTCAGTGCGGGGAAGGCAGTTTTTATAGGTCTGATGCAGGGGTTGGCTTTGCTTCCTGGCGTTTCCCGTTCGGGTGCAACCATCTCTGCCGGTAAAATAGCAGGGGTGAAAAATGAGGAGGCATTCAGGTTCTCCTTCCTGATGGCAGTCCCGGCAATAACAGGTGCGATAGTATATAATATAAAGGACTTTAAGGTCTTGCCTGTGCCGTTTCTCCTTACCGGTTTTGTCACCTCACTAATTCTGGGTTTGTGTTCGATGTATATACTGAAGAAGGTCTTTCTGTCAGGAAGATTGTATCTCTTTGGTTTTTATACCATTGCATTGTCAATTTTGTTGTTTGTCATAAGGTAACTTAGTTATGGAAAGGAGAAAAAATGGTTTATAAGAATATGAGTCTTTATAACGTGGCAGAGGTAGTTGAGACAGATGGTGGCATTATTCTTACGAGGATTCCCGAGGGTTTGAGGGCATCTCTGAATGATGCGGCAAAGACAAGGGCTCTTATGCCTGCAGGCTGTGAGATGAGGTTCAACCTGAAAAGTAAGGAGGCAAAGATATCCCTTAAGGCAGATGATGAGAGGATAGGAATTGCAGAGATATATCAGGGGAATTTTCTCCTGTCACATCACTTTGTAACCAACAGTATCTCTGAGATAAGAGTATCTCTCCCTGGAAATATTGAAAAACTGAAGGAGATTTCTTCGGAAAAGAACCTGCCATTTGATGCAGGACTTACGAGGGTTGTTTTGCCGCATATAGTAACACTTAAGGTTGTTGACATAGAAGGGGATTTTGCACCAGATAGAGAGGAGCAGGTTCCATCTAAGAGATACCTGACCTACGGTTCATCCATAACACATGGACAGACTTCTATAAGACCTGCAGGTTCATATGCGATGAGAACTGCGGAATATCTCGGTGTTGACCTTATCAATCTTGGATTTGGTGGTGGCGCCCACTGCGAGAGAGAGATGGCTGACTACATCGCAGGAAGGCAAGACTGGGACTTTGCCTCGCTTGAACTGGGGATTAATATGGTAGGTGGTTTTGAGGTAGAAGAGTTTAGGAAAAGGGTGGAGTATTTCATCCCGAGGATAGCAGAGGCACATCCGGATAAATACATCTTCTGTATTGATATATTTACCTTTTATATGGACTACGACAGAAGTGCGGAGAAACAGAATACATTCAGGAAGATAGTGAAAGATGTGGTTAAAGGTATAGGTTCTAAAAAGGTCATACACATTGACGGAAGGGATATTTTAAGGAGTGTTAACGGGCTTGCCGTGGACCTTGTTCATCCTTCTCCTGCGGGTATGGAGGAGATGACTATGAACCTGTATAGTATCATTAAAAATTATATTTCCTGACTCTTTATGCTACCCGTTGTTTGCTATTGATATTCCGCGTTTGATGGCGGAGAGGTTCATCTCTATATATCTTTCTTTTACCTTTTGCCTTATTGCAGAGGTGAGATTTTCCTCTTTAAGAGGGAGGAATTTTAATGCAGTGCCGAGCATCAGGACGTTGAGGGTTCTGATTGAACCTGCCTTTATTGCCTCTGAAGTAAAATCCCGCGCTATTACATTTGGTGTTTTTTCCCTGATAATCTTCAGAATGTCATTAACATCATAGTCCTGTCCGAGTAGAGGGATTTTTGATGTGTTGACCAGTGCGGTTCCGTTGTCTTTAAGATAATGGGAATACCGTGCTCCTTCAAGAGGCTCCATAGCAATAAGAAGGTCGGCAGAACCTTCAGGTATCCTGGGACCATAGATACAACCGATTCTTATATGTGCCTCAACCGAACCGCCCCTCTGTGCCATGCCGTGTACTTCAGAGCCTTTGACGGGAATATCCTCAAGAATACACGTGGTTCCAAGAATATCCGAACACAATACTATCCCCTGACCGCCGACTCCTGCTATAAGTACGTCAAACCTTTTAGTCTCTGTCATCAATTTCCTTTATCGCGTCAAAAGGACATACCTCTGCGCACATCCCGCAGTTGTTACAGTAGTTGGATATTATTACGGCTTTTTTGTTTTCAAAGATGAGGGCAGGGCATTTTAACATCAGGCATATCTTGCAACCTGTGCATTTTTCTGCAACTACCTGTAACCTATTCCTTTTTTCCCTGTCAACAAATATACATGCTCTTTTTGCGATTATTACCCTCACCCCTTTTTTCCCTTTCAGGGGCTTAAGTTTTTCAATGGACTCTTTTATCCTGTAAGGGTCAATGGTTGTGACGCTGTCAGCACCGCAGGCATATGCCAGTTTTTCAATGTCAATATCTACGTTCTTTTCTCCGCCAGCCGTCACTCCTGTGCCGGGATGCGGCTGGTGTCCTGTCATTGCTGTGGTGCGGTTGTCAAGTATTGCAATTACCTGGTTTGTTTTGTTATAGCAGGCATTGATAAGTCCCGTAATGCCTGCATGAAAGAAGGTGGAATCGCCTATTATTGAGACGACCTCCCTCTTCTCTTCAAATCTGGATATCCCTGACCCGATGTTTATGCCGCTTCCCATACACAGACAGGTGTCTATGGCTCCGAGTTGTATCCCCAGTGTGTAGCATCCGATATCCCCAGGGAATATAGAATCTTTTCCGAATACCTTCTTCAGGATGTAGAACGACCCTATGTGTGAACAGCCCGGACAGAGAACAGGGGGTCTTACTGGTAATGGGGAGATGGAAGTGTTTGGTTTTATATATTCCGTGTGTGTTCCCAGTGTCTTATTCAGGCATTCCTGTACTATTTCTATGGAAAGTTCACCTTCTCTTGGAACCAGTCCGTTCATCTTCCCCTCTATCTTGACCCCTGCCCCGGTCTTTTTTGCGATAATGTGTATTTCTTCTTCAACGATGGTATCCCCCTCTTCCAGGACAATGACCTTCTTTTTGTCTTTTATAAAACTGTATATCCTGTCTTCAGGCAGAGGATAGGTGGACACCTTGAATATCGGCAACAGGGGATTTTTGTTTATCTCCTTAAGATACTGATAGGATATCCCCGATACGAGTACTCCTGTATCCGAGTCCCCTTTTTCTTCAATATTAAACAGGGATTCCTGCATCAGTTTTTTAAAGACAACCTGTTTTTCATTCAACCTCTTCAGGGATACCCTTGCATTTGAAGGTATCATTACAAATTTCTCAGGGTCTTTTTTGAATGAAGATTCTCTTTTGAGTGGTTTTATCTCACCAAGGATGACATCTGACTTCCCGTGAGATATCCTGGTTACTGACCTCATCATAACAGGCAGTCCTGTTTTTTCCGAGAGAGAAAAAGCAGATACTGCCATATCTTTTGCTTCCTGGACGGATGATGGTTCAAGGTATGGTATCTTTGCCATAACCGCAAATCTTCTTGAGTCCTGTTCGTTTTGTGAGGAATGGGCAAAGGGGTCATCGGCGACAATCAGAACAAGG
>CAYORP010000206.1:0-4232 GCA_964406415.1 uncultured bacterium | reverse complement strand
CACCGAAACCGCTTTCTTTTTCCTATATTCCCTTATGTCGGATTTCTGATATTACAGAAGAGTTTACGGGTTATACCTGTTCAACTTGCAATATGATTCCACTTCCTCTGTCAAGATATATACTGAAATATGTCTTGCCTTCTTTTATCTCCATAGGTGCTTTTTGTCCTCTTGAGATATCATAGATTCCTTCAACGGCATAGGGCAGTTCCACTGAGAAAACATTATCCGCACCGGCATCAAGGTTGGTCATAATAAGGTATTTGTTGTCATTCCAGTGCCATGTATGTACCTCAAGAAGGTGGTGCGTCTCCGCAGAAGGCATAATACGCAGTGAGGTTAAGATATCATTTATAACATCCTGTAAAATCAAGGACTGTTCGGAAAGTCTTGTGGTCTGCAGACCCCCTCCGGTCATCTGAAAATAGAGCCTGCCCACAGGTATGCTTGAGAAGATAACACCTCCTTCACCCACAGGTATTTTCACTACAACGGGGGACTCATCCTCTGCGGTTTTCACCAAACCCTCCCTTTCCCCGGTAATCGTCTTCCAGATGAACCAGTTCTTGATGGACGCAATCTCAGTAAATATTCTATCCCCGTACCTCAAAAACCTGGTCTGCATAAACTTTTGCGGAACGGTTCGGGAGAGATGGAAAAGCGTAAAGTTTTCCTGTCCCCTGTTGTCATAATAGCCACCTTCATTGTTCACCGCAAAAATCCATCCGCCCCTTTTGACAAACTCTTCAAACTTCTTGTAAACTGACGGTTCGTAATAAACACTTCCAGGCAAAATCAGGAGTTTTATATTTTCGGGAACACCCTCTTTCTCAATCTCGGATTCGGTCAGAACCTCCCTCTCAAAATGCAGATTCCTTAACAGAACTTCAAAGCCGTTAATCTCCCCAATAAAAGGAGGTGAACCCTCAAGACTATCCATCTGGTGCCTGCGGCTGGTCTCTGACCACAGGAAAGCTACCTCAGCCCTCTTCATACATTCCCCCTTTACAACAATATCAGACCACTCTCCGGACTTCTTTATGAAATTTTTCAGTTCCCAGAGCATGGTGCGGGGTCTTCCGTCAGATTCCATGACCGCATAACTTTCAAAAAATGGGACGTGTGCCCAGTACCAGGGATATATCTGAAATCCTACCTGTCCGTTGGACGTTCCATGCCAGAGGTCGCGCCTGAAAAGCGTTGAAAAGACAAAATCGTTGGTTTTCTGGTACTTGTGAAAGGTATACTCGCTGTTATAAAACCTTTTCCTGCCGATGCGGTGAAACCAGTCAGCCAGGTATAAACTATGAGACCAGAAAGAATGGTTACCGTTAATATCGCAGTGCTCATTAAGCGTGGAAAAACTGTTTGCCACACTTGCCTGTCTCTGAAAAAGGTAACGCGAGAGCACAGGAGTATCCGGGTCTATCTTTTTGACCAGGTTATACAGGTCTTCGGCGTAACGGCTGATAAAATTATCTCTGAAAAGTATCCAGTCTTCCCATATGATATGTTCTGAGGTAGTTTCAGGCATCTTTATTGGTATCACAACCTCTTTAAATTCCTTGTATCCTGTCTTCCATACCTCATTCAGTTTCTCAACGCTTCCGTATTCTTTTTCAAGATACTTACGGAAGAGTTCCATCCCTCTTTCGCCCCAGCCCTGGTTGTATCTGATATGCATCTCATTGGGCAGATGATACAAATCAATCCACTCTTTTTTTCTTGCTTTCTCTAAATTATCAGATACCCTGTTGATTATATTCTCATACTCCTTTTCGGTATAAAGCCAGTTCTTCCTTGCTGCATTATCAACATTTTTTCCCGTTGAAGGATCAAATGCCTCGCAGGGGATGCGGGATATTCCGCCGTGGTGGCCCCCGTATCCTGCTCCGGCGTAAAAATGCATACCTGTCTTTTTATGCATATAGTCGGCGAAAAAACCATAGTAATCGCCAAAAGGTATAAGATTTATACCTGCCTCTACCGCATACATCAGGTTATTCATATACATATGAAGGTCAGGATAACCTCCCTGAATGCTGAAGTAGAAAGAGGTTGGTTTGACCGCATCTTTTTTTGAAACAGTTTGTACTTCCTCTGGCAAGAACTTTTCCAGTTTCCCCTTTATTTCTTCCGCCTCTTTTAAAAGGCTGTCAATCTCACCCTCACTGAGTTCTTCGTAGTGAATCCTGAGGTACCTTGTCCAGAATGCCATCTTTTTTTCTTCCAGAAGTTTCTTCTGTTCCCGCCATTTTTCCAGTTCATCAAGGCGGTTCTGCCAGAGAAGTTTTCTGAACCACGTCTCTGCCTTCTCTCTCATAACAACGTAGGTTCTTCCGATTTCGGAAGAGGCCTCCTTAAGAGCAATCTTTTTTTCATAGTATGAAGCAGTCTTTTCACCGGGAAGTCTGGCAAAACACAGATTGATGAGCCCTTTGATAATCACGTCTCCTTCAGGACGGCTGAATACCGGCATTGAATTTGAATAATCAGCCCATACCCTGTTCTGTATGACAATTGCGGTAGAACCGTTAAAACGCCTGCAGTGGTGACGGATAATCCACACGGGTCCTGTAGTCACAGTATTGCCCCTTACGTCTTTTTCTTCTATCTGGTAGAGCGGAGCCATTATCTCATCCTGAAAGCCTGTGCCTGCGTTCATATACCGGTTAAGAGAAACCGATGCAGAACGCCACTGCTGTCCGGGAAAGTCCAGTTTTTCCGGGAACCCCGGAAGCAATTCTTTGAATTCAGGGTTGATAACCGGCTCCAATTTTGTCGCCGGCATAGATGATATATCTGCGTCAAAAACAGGGAAGGTTATAAGAAACTTGTGATTGAAGGTAATCCTCTCCTCTTTAAGTTTTTCCATGCTGTCGGATGAAAGCCATTCTCCTTTTTTGCCGTCATAGAGACTCCTGTAGCCGCCGGCATTGACAAGAATTATATGCCCGCCCTGTTCCATAAAAGAGGCAAGATTAAAAACGAACCTGTCGCTGTAAATGTCAAAAGGGACACGCGTGCTTCCGTAAGGAAAAATAAAAACGTCAAGATTGTCTCTGTTAAATTTTACAGTATCAAGGAGGTCCTCGGGTTTAAAAACCGTAAGTTGAAATTCAGGTTCCTGTAAAACCTTTTTATACCATTCAACTGGAACCTCCATATGAAATCTAAGATTTCGTTCTCCCTTTTCCACAGTTTCCTCATAGATAATTCCTACCCTGACCGGTTTTTGCAAACCGTTAGAAAAACCTGTGGTAATAAACATAAAAAAAACTGCTGATAAAATTTTTAGATACCGCCCCATAAAATACCTCCCTTAACGTATCCTCTCGCGGCTCTCTTTCAATGCCCTGTAAAACTCTTCTTCATTACCTTCGGACAATGCCGCTCTTGCTTTTTCAAGATAAAAGAACGCCTCAACAATCGCCTCGTTTGCGCTGATTCTGTTAAGTTCTTCCTCCCACTTTCTGAATTCCGCAGACATAACCCGGTATCCCGCGCCTATAATGGAGATATCAACAGACTTTGCCAGAACAATCTTGTCATCCTTATCTTTTATCTCCAGTGAAAAACTCTGAACCCCGTCAGGCAGATTTCCCGAATTCCATAAAAACCCATACTCCTGTTTTTTAAGAGGTTCAAGTCTAAACCTGTTTTCCTGAAGAACCTCTCCTCCTCTCTTCAGTATAACCTTACCTGAAAAAGGAACTGAGGAAACAAGTGTGCAGGATAATTTTACATCCTCGTTTTCTCTCACCTTTGTCTTGTCCGCCTTTATCCGTCCGGTTATCCCCGACTGAAAAAAATCCGGGTATGCCATACCTGAATAAAGTGAGCAATTAAAAGAAAGAGAGACATCTTCTTCCGGTTTCAGGACCTGTCCGCCGAGAGACAACTCCAGATTATAGTAGTTATCTCCTCCAAAAAAATTAACTGAAAGCGGTTGAGAGAAAGAAAGCACAATCATATGCAGGGTTTTCGCATCCCCGATGCCTGCCATTCCTTCAAAGGTGCCTGCAGAGAAGGTCTGATTTGGACAGGTGTAAGGCATTACCCTTTCCACTTCGCCCTCTTTCCCCCAGAAGAAATAATCGTGAAGGTCTGCACTGCCTCCAATGGTAAATTCCGGGTGGATGCCCAATCCAGAACCCTGTTTAGAAGTGGATTTGTTTTTTAAGAGCATACCGACTTCAAAAGATGCTCTGCCGGACTTTAAGGTAATAGTC
>CAYORP010000205.1:0-4317 GCA_964406415.1 uncultured bacterium | reverse complement strand
TAGACTTCGGAATAGTGTAAAGAGACAGGCACCCTTTGGGGATTCTATGTGGCAAAGCGAGATTTGTAGAGAACTTGGACTTGGATCAACTATAAGTCCGAGGGGCAGACCTAAAAGGTAAAAAAGGGGACAGGCTACTTTTTCTTTTGTAGAATCGGAAGGGGAAAAACTTTCTTTTTCCACACGCATAACTATTTCTAATCATCTTGAAAAAGTAGCCTGTCCCCTTTTTCAGTGGAGGTTGTAAAGAAAAATATAGGGAAGGTTATCTCTTAAAACATGTAAGGTAATGCGCCTTATGCCGTACTTCATTATGTTCTCATAAGCATAAAGCGGTTTTTCCGGAGAGTCTAAGGGGATAGTGTTAATTCTGGTTATAACATCGTTGTTTTTTATCCCATATTTTTCAAGGATACTGTCTTTCGGTATATCCTGTATTACAAATCCCATTATACTTCCGTCTTCTATAAAGGGTCTGGCGGTCACAGGAAATGGTTTTATCACCTCTTTCTTAAGTCTCTCCATCCATTCCACCAAGGTTATATTATACTCTGCATCCGGGTATACCCTGACAGGTCTACTGCCTGCCCGGGTCAGTTCAACCATTTCAAATCCATACTCAAACAAAACCATATTTTCCTGGATATCCTTTATCAGTGCGGATTCAACGGTATCTCCTATGTGGTGGAAGTCCATCTCCTTGGTACGTTTGTTTTCCATGATTGCAAAACTTTTTTCAGGGGTGTCAAGGATAA
The DNA here is from genome assembly GCA_964406415.1 of uncultured bacterium. Taxonomy (GTDB): domain Bacteria; phylum Ratteibacteria; class UBA8468; order B48-G9; family JAFGKM01; genus JAFGKM01. Next base: position 3,562 of record CAYORP010000205.1, on the reverse strand, counting down.
CAAATGTACCTTTCAGTTCCAAGACCTCATCAAGTTCGGATAGTTTTATTACGGGCAGTACCTTCTTTTGGGGTTCACCAGTCTGTTGCTGTGATGCATCTTTTGAGGGTGCAAAGATATTCCGTTGGAGTATAATATCATAACCTGAGGGATACAGAAGAGACGGGGCAACAACAATGAAAACGAAAAAAAAGGGAGACAATCTCCTTTTTCTTTTGTAAAATTGAAAGGGGAAAAACCTTTTTTTTCCACACACATAACTATTTTTAGCCATCTTGGAAAAGTAGCCTGTCCCCTTTTTTATCTTAGAAGCCAGAGGAGGGGTTTCAGACCTATCCTAACTGCCGCCTTGAGTATCCCCTTGTCCCTTATAAAATCGGCAACAGGTGGGCTGTGCCTGTAGTACCACCTGACAAATGCCCTGCCTGCACGGTTCTTCAAGAGGTGTTCATCCCTGAATCTTCTCAGTGCAGAAACCTCTTTTGCCATCTCCGTCCCGTAGGCTGCGGTTGCTATGAAACAACCTCCTGCACCTGATACGCCTTCTCCTTCCGGAAAGACAGGGGTCCAGCGGACCTCAGGATTGGACTCCTTGTCTTCACCACCTCCGGTCTTTACCATAAACAGTTCATAGACATAAACACCTGGTTGCAGACCACTGTCAGTATACTCATACCGTATATTGTATGGGTTCTCTTCGGTAAACTGTGATGCTACATATATTGTTTCTGTCTGCGTTTCGTCTTCCAGATATGTGCGCCTGAAAAAGAAACCCCTTGCCCTGTCGTTATAGGTGTCGTCATAGCCAGGTTTATATGATTTGTCCTCCCAGTGCAGGGTAACCGTATAGCCTGATGCAGCCAGCCAGAAGGAGTCTCCTGGTAACTGAACATCTGTAAAAGATAATACCCTCGTTGTTATAGCATTTGACTGGATGGTTTGGTTACTACCTCCCTGTTCGTAGACAATATTCACAGAGTATGTATAGTCCACGCCATCTTTAGCAGTATTATCAGTCCATGTGGTTGTGTCTATATATTCAATTCCTTCAAATCGGTGAATAGGAATAGGAACTTCATCACGTATAATCTCGTATCTTATAAAAGAATCAGCAGGAACAAGGTTTCTTGCATTTGTCCAGTTTAAGATAACCTGCCCATACTCACTCTCGGATGAAAGAATAACTATCCCTGAAGACGGGGGATTGAATATCCCTGACTTTTCTCTTGCGTAGGTGGTGGTTCTCATCACATCATAGGTATCCACTATGGGTACTGCGCGCGAGCCTGACTCCTCCCATGCAGTATTATTCAGACCCCAGCCTACAATACCCGCATCAAATGAGTCGCCGGGGGTGAATGTAGCGGACGTTCTTATTGCCACATAGAGTGTTGTGGGGATATCCACAGGAGAAGAAAACTCAAACTGGTATCCGTCGGGTAGTGGTCCTGGCCAGGGGAGAGGTCTGTATCTTGATATCATCACAGGGTCGGTCAGTGCTACATCCCTGTATATGACAACACCGCATTGTTTAAGTGCTTCTGCATCCGGATTTGTTACGTCATACCAACTTGTTGTGCCGTTAAAACTTGGTACAACAGGAGTAAAAGAGGCAAGGTCATCAAGGTTGAAGTCACCCCTGTCGTAAAACTCCACGGAGATTCCCTCTATCTGTGTATTCTTACCGGAAGAGTTGTCGTTCAGTTCCACCTTGAACAACCGGGTTGGTTCACTTGATGCTTCCAGAGTTGAGATGCCGGGGGGGGTGAGTGGTGTAATTTTTGTAAATATGTTTCCATTTATCTCTCTGGTTATGAGAGGCAGGATGCTGTATGCCGCTTTTCCTGCAGTTGTCCTAACGCCCTCATAGGGTATCTTTACCCTGAACCGTGCACCGTAGGATAAAAATTCGGTCGTCCTGAAGGCAAGGTAGAAGTCTGTCCCCCTGTAAAGTGTCTTGTTTGCAACTGCCGGTCCGTGGGGATAGTCAGTGTAGTAGTCATAAGGATAGATATACCCCTGGTCCTCAATAGACGACTGTAACACAAGGGTTGCAGAGTACTTGTTTACCCATTCTCCTAAGTCTTCATCCAATACATTACCTTCATATGTCCAGATGGTACTGTTTGTTGGGACAAAGGTGTCCTCTCTATTAAAACTTCCTATTTCAACGCCTGACTTGTTGTCTCTCCACAGAGACAGCCCTGCAGTTGCATCCCCTGTTAAAGACTTAAGGTCTGTTCTCGGGTCAAAGTCTTCTACTGACAGTATCTCCACCCTTACCCTCTGGAGTTTTGTGTCTGTGAAGTCATATCTTGTACCTCCGGAGGCTATGTTTATGCCCACAGCAGGTATCACGTTGTATGTAAGGTCGCTTTCATCCGTTATTTCCACAGGGTCAACGCGTTCCTGTGCCAGGTCTTCAAGGTATATGTTGTTGTATATGGGTTTTACCTTTATTGTCTCGTAGAAATAGTCATAATACTGGTCAAAGGTGATACCAATACCTGCGTAGGTTACCGGATAGGCGATAGGTCCGAATACCACATCACCGGGCTTTATCCATATCTTATAGTCCTGTCCCATCTTGGGACTGTATGCAGTACTGTAGTTGCTGTTCTGTTCTATTACAATGAAGTAGTCAAAGAGGTCATCCACAACATCCTCTATTGTTTCTCCTATAAGGGAGAGGGTTATGGTCCACTCCTTAACGAGCGGGTCGGTCGGGTTAAACATTCCACTGCTTGAGTAACTGACGTTAATCTGAGCATCTGTCCCCGGTTCCCATCTCCCATTGTCGTTTGTATCCCTCCACAGGGTGATGCCGTGCTCTCCAGGGTTTGTTCTGAAGGTATAGTTAGGATTAAAGTCTCCTCCAGAACCAGAACTGCCTGACTCACCTGCGGTTATTGTCAGGGTAATCGAACTGAGGTATTCAGGTGGGTTCTGCACATTGGGGGATGCAGTTCCGTTGGCAGTAACATTCCTCTGTGCACAGGCAATGGCTATGGCAGCAGTCTGGGTCTCCCACGGAAGAACCTGAGGAACCTCATGCTCAAGCGGGTGCAGGGAATAAGAATAGTTTTCCCCTGTTATCAGCATATAGACACGGTATCCATCGCCTTCATCCCATGCAAGTTCTGCGTCTGTTCTTATAATGTTTGCTGTATTGGATACTACCGTGGCTCTGTTGATTTCATCTTCAGTTGTAGTGTTGTATACGGTCGCTCCTACCAGAGAGTTTAGAATCCAGTTCTGCGTTTCATCTACCAGAATATCTTCGGCAGAGCCTTCTCCTGCTGTCCCAGTGTATTCTATCTCAATGTCCTCTTCAGCATATAAAGGTCTTATCATCTCTCCGGGCTGCCACTGCTGGTACGAAGGGTACTCGGGTATTTTGGCAGAGTGAACCGGGTCATGTATGTTGTCATATGCAAGTGGCATTATATCGGCTATCCTCAGTTCGCAGGTTATTGTATTTGTTATAAGCGGGGCATTTATTACGTCAGGATTATCAGGGTCAGGGTTTGAGGGCGTAACTTCCACTCCGCCTTCGGGCACG
>CAYORP010000204.1:0-5108 GCA_964406415.1 uncultured bacterium | reverse complement strand
GTTGATTTGCTCAATCTGGGGTTTGGAGGTGGTGCCCACTGCGAAAAACAGATGGCTGATTACATAGCAGGAAGGCAGGACTGGAACTTTGCATCTCTTGAACTGGGCATAAACATGCGGAATTTTGAGGTTGAGGAGTTTCAGAAGAGGGTGGAATATTTCATTCCGGCGATAGTCAGGGCGCATCCTGATAAATATATTTTTTGTATAGATTTATTTACATTTGACATGGATTTTGAAAAAGGTTCTGAAAAGCAAAATACCTTCAGAAAGATAGTAAAAAACGTTGTAGCCGGATGCAGGTCGGCTAAGGTTATACATATTGACGGCAGGGATATCTTAGAGAGTGTAAACGGGCTTGCCGTGGACCTCGTTCATCCTTCACCTGCAGGGATGGAGGAGATGGCGTTGAACCTTACGGGTATAATCAAGAAGTATCTTTAAAAGAGAGAAAAACCGCGGTTGAAGGCATCAAGGTTCATCTCAATAAACTTTTTTTTCACCTTTTGCCTTATTGCCGCGATAAGGTTTTCCTCTTTTAGAGGCAGGAATTTCATTGCAGCACCGAGCATCAGGACGTTGAGGGTTCTTATTGAGCCTGTTTTTACTGCTTCTGAAGTAAAATCCCATGCTATTACTTTTGACGTTTTTTATTCTTGACAAAAAAGAAGGAATGGATATACTGATTATAGAGATTGAGATAAAAAAGGAGTATTTCAGAGGTGAACTCCAGCAGTTAAGAAATCTACAGGATAAAATAATTGAGAGGCTTAAAGACTTGATACTTGTTACTCCGGTTGTTGAGCTCGTTGAACCCGGTTCTCTACCTTCGTCAACGGGAAAGGCACAGAGAGTGATTGATAAAAGGAGAATATAAATGGGTAAACAACTATCAGTATTTATGGAGAACAAACCGGGTAAGGTAAACAGAATAACCGGTATTCTGGAGAAAGAAAAAATCAATCTGAAGGCGATGACAATAGCCGACAGTGGTACTTTTGGAATTATTAAAATTCTTACGGATAATAACAGGAAAGCGTTTGATGTTTTGAAAAGAGCAAATCTTCTTGTTTCATTACAGGATGTGGTGGTCGTTGAGATACCTGATAAGGTGGGGGCATTTCATAAGGTTGCCAGGATACTTGAAAATGCTGAGATTAACATTGAGGATGCATACGGATTTATTATGGATAAAGGGATAAAGGCGGCACTTATATTGAAGGTAGCAGATTTGTCTGAGGTGGAAAAGATTTTGAAAAAGAACGGGTATAAACTCATTGACAATTTTTAAAGAATTAACTGATGAAGAAAGCCGGTCCTTCCGCTAATTGTGCTCCGGACTGCTTCCCTCATCGGCCCGTCTTCCAGAAATTTCCTGTACCATTTCTGGTTAAGACTGTTGTACTTCGGACTGTTTTCTCCAAATGGCCGTGGATAAGCGAACTCTATCTTTTCAGTTATATTGCGGAAAGAGGTGAACCGGCGTACTGGACTAACCTGCAATTGTGGAGGGCTAAATTTGATATGAAGTTGACGGAAAAAACAGGTCTGTCATTGGCATATAACTACCTGTTGGCAAATGAGAATCCAGACGAAAGTTACATAATGGATATCTTCGGTTCAGGAAAAGAAAGAGAACATCTGTATTTTGAATACTTCAGACCCGGTGACTTTTACGCATCTGATTACCGTGATGATGCGATGTTCTTAAGATGGCAGTTACAGATAAAGTTCTGAGTATTCCGCCCATTCCATCCCCGGCATGGAACGGGGGGAGGAAGACGCGTTATGAGAATTGATAGACCGAAACTTTCTGAATATGACAGGATTCAGCGTTTTCTTGAAGATGTCTACGGACATTCATATAACTATTTTTCTCTTGCCTACCCGCAGGTGTGGAAGAAAGAAAATTCTGATTTAAAGAACGTTTTTGTTATCAGAGAGGAAGAGAACATTGTATCCCTCGTCAGGATTTTTCCTCTGAAAACTGTTCAAAACGGTATTGATGTGAACCTTGCAGGTATAGGGTCGGTATCCACACTTTATTCTCACAGAGGCAAGGGATATATGACGGAACTTCTTAAGGCTTCCTTTAAGGAGATGGCAAGGCAGAAATTCCCTCTTTCAGTGCTCGGAGGTGACAGGCACAGATATGGAAACTTTGGATATGAAAACGGGGGCAGGGTGCTGAATATAACAGTATCTACCAGAGATATTCTGAGGGGAAACATTAAATCTCTTACTGCAAAAAGGTATGGCGGTGAAAAGAATATACTTCAAAAGATGATAAAGACATACAACAATCTCAATTACAGAAAGAAAAGGTCTGAAAGAGAGTTTAAAGAGATTTATACTAAACCGAGGATAGCGGTATACTATACCGTAGAAGGGAAGAATTTTGCTTTTGTCGTTATGTCTGCCACAGAGTTTCGTGATTCCAATACAAGGGTACTGGAATTTGCGGGGAAAGATGAAATGATACTCGGGCTCTTACAGTATCTCGGTGAACGGTTCGGATTCGCCAGTTTTTCTCTGAGTTTTCCTGATTTTTCTGAGGTGCCCGTCAGCATAATGCCTGTGGTTTCAAACTGGAGTATTAATCCTGGCCTGATGATTAAAATAGTTAACCTCAAACAGACACTGCAACTCTTTTCAGGACAGCCGGGTTTTTTCTTCCCCGAAGGTGAAGAGGTTACACTTACAATAGAAAACAAAGAATCGGTGGTGATGAACAAAAAGCATGGATGCCTCAGAATACAGGAAGGCAAGGGGATAAACGAGGTTGTTCTGAATGAAATGGGTATGGTACGCCTTCTTTTTGGCATATCGTTCTGGGCACCTGAGAAAACAGAAGAGGGGGCATTACATACTCTCAGGCAATTTTTGCCGTTTAACCTTTTTTTAGGGCATCTTGACCATATCTAAAAACAGAGAGGAGAATGAGAAATCTCCCTTATGCTCCCCCTTCCCAAAGGGGGAAAGAGGAGATTTAAGAGGGGAAAATGAAGAAGAGCATAAATATTGGAGCGGTTCCGGGAAAAATTGGTTTTGAAGATGGCTTGAAAATAATAAAAGATGCGGGATTTGAAGGCGTTGAACTGAACGTATCTGTGGAAGGTGGCGTTTTGAATATGTCCAGTAAAGAGTCTGAGGTAAAAGCGGTCAGAGAAAAGGTAACATCCGCTGGTCTTGAGGTAGCGAGCCTTTTACCTCCGGAGTTCTGGCAGTATCCACTTACAGGTAATGACCCGGAAAGAAGGGAAAAAGGAGAAGAACTGCTTAAAAGGTCCCTGCAGATATGTAATTGGATGGGGACAGATGCTTTATTGTTGGTGCCGGGAGTGGTAAAGGCAGACTGGGTAAACGGTGACGTCGTAAGTTATGATACTGCATATAAAAGGAGTCAGGAATCTATAGGAAAGGCACTTGATACTGCTGAAAGAACGGGGGTATCCATTTGTATAGAGAATGTGTGGAATAAATTTCTTTTGAGCCCGCTGGAGATGAAAAGGTTCGTTGAGGAGTTGAAATCGGATTACGTCGGGGTCTATTTTGATGTTGGAAATATTTTAGTTATGGGTTTCCCCGAGATGTGGATAAGGATTCTGGGCAAGAAAATAAAAAGGATACACCTGAAAGATTTTAAATTAAGCACCGGGAATGCTACGGGCTTTTGCGACCTGCTTGAAGGGGATGTTAACTGGCCTGAGGTTATGAAGGCATTAAAAGAAACAGGTTACAACAGTTATCTGACGGCGGAGATAGGTCCCTATAAATACTCTTCAGATGCCGTGATTTATAATACTTCCCTTAGTATTGATAGAATACTCAGTAGGTGAGAATATATGACATCTAAAGAAAGGATTGAAACTGTTTTGATAGGCGGAATGCCTGACAGGGTTCCTGTTTCCCTTTATAAGATAGACCCTTTTGACAGGGATAGTTTCTGGGCAGGCCACAAAAGTTTTGAAAGACTTCTTAATGTAGCAAGGGAATGTCAGGACACATTTCATCTCTATCGTCCTAAAACAGGTTTCTTCTTCTCTGCACCCGGGAGTATTGAGGTTAAGGCGGAGGAATTTCAGGATACACCGCTTTCCAGAATGGTTCAGCTTACAGTAACCACCCGTCTGGGTCGGTTAACACGTTCTGCCAGGACATCAACTACAAGTATGCACCAGTGGATTCAGAAGCCCTGGGTGGAAGGGGAAAGAGATATAAGGAAATTTCTTGAGTTGCCATATATACCTTTCAGTCCTGACCTGTCTGATTTTAACCGGATTGTTAATACACTCGGTGATAAGGGTATTGTTGTTTTCGCATTGCCTGACCCGATTGCGGTTATTGCGGAACTTTTTGCTCCGGGTGATATGCCAGACTTCATCCTTTCAGCACCTAAACTTATACACCAACTTCTTGATAAGATGCAGGAACGGCTCATTAATCTCTACAAGTTTATAGCAAGGTCAGTTTCCGGCGTTGTAATAAGGATAAGAGGAGCTGAGTATGCTACCGTACCCGAACTGCCTGTTGAGCACTTTCATGATACAAAAGGTGTTTTTTCTGATCTGGTTTTGAGATACGACAAAGAACTGATAGAAATATTAAAAACAGGGAACAAAAACTATATCTGTTATCACTGGCATGGGAAGATTGAACAACTTCTTCCTCTGGTTCTTAGACTGGGGATAGATATTCTTGAACCTGTTATCAATAGTTTTGATGTTCCTGAAACAATATCAAAAATTAGAAAGATAGTGGGCGAAAGAATGGTGATTATGGGAGGTATACTCGCTGAGGATATGGAATTCAGGAGTTCTGAAGAGGTAACTGCAATGACAAAAGAAGCAATAATTCAGGGCGGAAGAAGAGGTAGATTTGTTCTAATACCCTCCGACATTCCCGAGTCAAGTCCCATATCCCTGCAGATGGAATCAAATTATATTGCTTTTCTGAAAGCCGGCATACAATACGGAAGATATCCCCTTTAGATTTGACTGTGATAAATCCTATCAACAAATTGCATTGTTTTCAGTGCATCGGCGAAATTTGTCTGTGGTTGTTTTTTTGTTTTTATGCAATCAATAAAATGTTCGTTTTCATGGTAA
>CAYORP010000203.1:0-3214 GCA_964406415.1 uncultured bacterium | reverse complement strand
TTTTATCCCGGGGGTAACAAATGCACCTTTGTACCCGGCCTTTTGAACTGATTCAATAACCCTCTGGTCAAAATCTCCGTAGGGATAGCAGAAAAAATCTACCTCTTTGCCAGTTTTGTCTTCCAAAATTTTCTTTGATTCCGCAACCTCTGCCCATAATTTCTCTTTATCAACCACCGGCAGATGAGGATGAGAAAGGGAGTGAGAGCCAAAAATAACATCGTCTGCGGACATTTCTTTTACTTCCTGCCAGTTTAAAAACCTGTCTTTTCCCTTATCTCTGTATCTTTTAAATATATCCTCCGTTCCTACATAATTGACTGTCAAAAATATCAGGGGTTTGATACCAAATTTTTTCAAAACAGGCAGGGCATACCACAGATTGTCAGCGTAGCCATCGTCAAAGGTTACCAGAAATAGTGAATGGACAATATCTGATGATGAATAGTTTGAAAAATACTTCTCAGGAGAGAACTGTTTAAATTTTTTTTCAATAAGATATTTTATATGCCTTTCAAAATTTTCAGGTGAAACGGTCAGGGCATCTTTTTTGTGCCAGGGATTTACCCTGTGGTATGCCAGTATCATTTTTTTCTTTTCCATATTAAAATCATGGGATTGGGATTACACCAGTCATAGGGTATTTCCTCTTCACTTCTGAATTTTATTCCCATTATTGACGGAACCTTTTCAAACCTCTTTATAATCTCATAGTCAAACAAAAATTCTTTCATTGCCGGCAATCCTGCTCCTCTCAGCCACTGGTACTCGCTTGTAATAAAATACTCCGGTTTCTCTCTTTCAATTGCACTTTCTTCTAAGGTGATAACAAGTTCATAATCGAGGAACCTGAAAGGAGGCGTACGCCAGGGCGAAGGTGCCTCCAGAAGTCCTACCTTACTGCCAAATGATATGCTGCTGTTTATCCACTCACCAGCCGTGGTCCTTGTATTTTTCTCACCTGATATTTTAACATAAGAACCACTGTATAAAATGGTATATATTCCGACAATGCTTAAGAAAACAGTAACAACTTTTTTTAAACCAATCTTTGATAAGAAAAAACCACTTGAGATTATGAAAAGCGGGTAAAGGAAAATACTGTAGTGCACCCATTCTGCGGTCGTGAAGGCAAAATACAGAAAACCCGGCAGGAGTAAAAGAAAAAACATCCAGTTCCTCTTTTCAGTTTTATATACCAGACTGCCGATAGTTCCAACCAGCGCAACAATCCAGAGCAGAGTTCCCATACCGTATCTTAATGTGTTAAATACAAAAATCTTCAGGGCATTTACTGACATATCTCTATGCCAGTAGTTGTGGAGTGATTTCATTTGCAGCATAAATTCCTTCCATGACAACAGAATATACGGATTGGTTACAACAAAAGTTGCCAGAAACACCAGAAAAGACAGAAAGAGTGTCTTCAATTTCCACTTATATCTCTTGCCGGAGAATAAAACAAATATAAGAACCGCCCAGTATATGTAGCCATAGGATAACAATGTCCCAAAAGAGAGTCCTGCAAAAACTGCGGAAGTATATAACCATTCAGTCTTCTCAGACCTGTAAAATTTGACGGCTGTCCACAAAGACAAAAGAAACCATAACATCCCATAAGAAAACGGTTTCAGGTAGTGAGACCAGAGTACGAATCCCGGGGATATTGCGTAGAAGAGCGTGAGAAAATAAATAGTCTTTTTATCCGTAAGTAGTTCACTGCATAGGAGGTAGAAAACAAAAACTGATAGCAATGCTCCGACAGCTCCAAAGAACCTCCCGGAGACAAATATCTTTCCAATCTTCTCAGGCCTGTGAAAATAATAAGACATATCATCCTTAAGCGTTAAAAGATTCAGTCTTGACAGCCCGTAAAAGAATAGACCCATAGGATAAAGATATACGCCGCCGTATGCATAGAAACGCGGATTGAAATCTTTAGTGTCCGGATTTATCCTGCTGAGGGCTATAATGGCTCTCTGTTCATCAGGACCGTAAGAACGAACAAGATAACTGCGGAGAGAGTTGAAAACAGATTTAGGTGCAGTGGTTTCTTTATCTCCTATCTTAACTGTGGTCAATTCATCAGGAAGATAGGACGGTGAATACTGGTGTCCGTAAGAAGGGACCATCTCATCTATTTCTTTGTGCAGGTTCTCCATTACAGGAATGTATTTATCTATAGTATTATCTTCCCCTATAAGAAGATTTACCCTGTTTTTGTCAGAAACACCCCATCCTATGCCATAGATATGCAGGAATACAGACAACGCCAGAATACCTGCCAGAATGTACGTTCCTTTTTTCATGTAACCAGCCTGTATTTTATGATAGAAGCAATTGCTTTCAGTCCGTCTTTAAACCCGATTTTCTTCCCGAATGCAACGTCTCGTGATATATATCTTATGGGAATCTCACATATCTCAAACCTTTTCTTAAGTATTTTACAGGTCATTTCCACCTCAATCTCAAAACCATTTGCCCTTAAATCCAGAGACATCAATAAATCACTTGGGCATAATTTGTAACAGGTTTCCATATCTGTAAGGCGGGAATGAAAGAGAATATTTACCAATAGGGTAAGAAACTTATTTGCAAAAAAACTTAAAGGCAGAAATCTGTTGCCCTTTGAAAGAAATCTTGAGCCGTACACCACTTCCGTTTTTCCCTTAACGATAGGCTCAAGCATTCTTACATAATCTAAAGGGTTATATTCTAAATCGGCATCCTGAAAAACAACATAATCCCCTTTTACATACTTCAGTCCTTCACGGATGGCAGAACCCTTACCTTCGTTTTTTTCTTTAAAGACAATCTTTAAGTTCCCATGTTCAACCTCCGCTGGCAGTTTACTTTTAATCAATCCCTTTAAAATTTCTGTAGTACCATCTGTGCTTTTGTCATCTACAATTATTATTTCTTTTTCAACCGGCACGTCTGAAATTTTTTTCAGTATTTCAAGAATAGTCTTTTTTTCATTGTATACTGGGATTATAACTGAAAGTCTCACATAACCTCCCCATCAAGAAATATCTCTGCCCAGAGTTCAAATACAAGCAGGTTCCACAGTCGGTGTGTATGAACTGCTCTGCCTGAAATATGTTCATCCACCATCTTCCTTACACCATCAGGATTAAAGAATCCTCTTCTTGCAAAACTGTCTGACAGAAGAATAGAGCACAGATAATCCTTCAGGTCTTTTTTAAACCACTCC
>CAYORP010000202.1:0-14769 GCA_964406415.1 uncultured bacterium | reverse complement strand
GGGGGTGTGCCTTCCCGCTTTTTAAACCGTTTAAAATCTTTTCAATGAAAGGGCATTTTTTTAAGGATAACGGTTTTTCCTTTTCTGTCAATGTTGCTGACCTTTATATTAACCAGCCCTGCGGAATCTGCCTGCACAGAACCCTTTTCAAATGCTTGAGAGGAGGTCCTGTTATAAATCTTATAAAAAATCTCCTCTCCGGGTTTAATCCTGAACTGCTGAAGATTCCTGGGGGTAAACTCAATATCTGCTTTCCTGAAGGTGTATATTGAGGTTGAAATGGTTATCCCGTACTCTGAAGGGGTGTCCTGTTCAACCTCCCACCTCATCATATAGTTCTGCCCGCCGCAGGGGTGCCCGTTTTCAGTCCTGCCGTCTCCATAGTCTTCGTTCAGTGAACATTTTGTTATGGCAGGCACAGAACAGTTTTTCCGCAGGTTGTTTTCCAGTATACCCCCGAGAACCACCGTGGGGATATAGTGGTCAATGAAGTTGTGGCTGGAAGTAGCCCACCAGGAGATAAACGGATGTCTGCTTTTTTCAAGCGCCCTGTACATCTCCACACTGCACTGCCAGTCCATCCATTCATCCTCACGGCCGTTGTAAACCTGTATGAACGGAAGGTCCTTTTCAGTATTTTTAAGATACCATACGTTGCTCAGTTCATCCCATATGGATGTACCGTTTTCGGTCTTGATATCCGCATCCATCGGCCCATATAAATCAGTTAAGCCCGGTTCGGCCTTTTTCAGTTTGACCACGTTGCCGGCAGGGACATAAGCGGTAATGGAAGCGAATATCTCAGGGTGGCGGAGTCCGGAAAACAGGGCGCCCGTTCCTCCCATTGAATAGCCGCTGGCACTCACGCGGTTCCTGTCTATGACCGGATATTCCTTTAAAATCCAGTTGATGATAAAAGACAGTTTCTTCTGCGAATAGAGTTTCACAGTACCATCTGCCATCTTTTCAGGGTTCAGGATTTCCGAGTTGTATCCGAACCACCATGTATTGGAAAATCCCATAAAGGCAAAATTGCTGTCATCGGGCACAAGCACCAGTGACCGGTTGCTGTCTGCATAAGGGTCTTTAACCGAGCCCGTATGGAAACGGTATGGCGGTGGCGTGAGTATGCTGAAGATGGTCGGCAGTCCTTCACGCCATCCAAACTCTCCGGGCATCCAGAAAAGGTAGGTTCGGTGGTTCTCGGTATCGTCTCCAAATCCGCTGTGTGTAAGGTTAATCCAGTAGAGGTAAACATTTAAAGGGTATTTCTTTTCTGATGTAGAGGCAGGTACGGTTCCATTGCCTGATATAAGATAGGGACAGGGTGCTTCATCAGTTTCAATAACCGGTGAGACAAGGACATTTTTGCCCGGGAAGAGCCGTTTATCCTCTTTTTTGCCGGGATAGAAAAAACCTTCGCGTTCAGCCTTCACACCGGGCGTGAAGGTTACGGCATAGTATCTCCTGCCTTTCTTGCCGGGCGTGGTTACAAACAGCCCTCCGGTTATGGAGGATTCTCCAAGCCCGCCCGGAAGTAACATCCCCCTCATCTCCATCTTAAGATTACGGGAACCCGCAACCGTATTCCTCTTTTCGTTGCAGGGGTAGGGGCGTTTGAATCCTGTGCGTTTCAGAATGTAGAAATTTCTGCCTGAACGGGGAATGATTCTTCTGGCAATACACTCAACTCCGGGTGCGTCCACGTTTTTAATCGTTTGTTCTGAACGGTAAACGTTGAATTCAGTCCAGATTCCTGTATCTTCTTCCTCCCACTGAAGGAAGGTCTGCCCCTGCCAGTGGAACGCCCTGATGTCGCTGATTATAAAAGGGGCCTCCCCTCCGCAGTATCCGGCAGAAGCGAAAACCGTCATTACGAGGAGAACGACTGCCGTTTTTATAAATAAACTGTATATACCTGCAAAACCTTTATTTCTTTTCATATATAAATCCTCCCCTCAACGTAGATGCCTGTCCTCTGGTTATAATGCTTTAACAAAACCATTTTTTCCACAGGTCAATAAAGTCCTTGCCGGTAATTCTTGTTCTCCTTCCATCTATGAGTTCAACGCCAGGTTTCTGTGCATATGCAAAAGATACAGCAGTGCTTTAAAGATTCACAGGCCTGCCTTCTTTTGCAGAGAGGTCTGCTGCAAAAATCAGCCTGTGTGTGAGCGCAGCATCTTCAATGTCAGGAAAGGGTTTTTTATTGTTTAAAATGCAGTCCACAAGATGGTTTATTTCTCCTTCAAAAGGATGATGCCTGACATCTCCGCTGTCAGGCAGTATGGTCGGTATCTCCGCATAGCCTGTCTGCCCCGGGAATTTATGAGAAAAGATTTTGTTGTTCCTTATGGTGCCCTTTGAACCGAAAAGTCCTATATTAAAAATATACGGGGTTTTGCAGTCAACAGAGGAGGTAACCTTGCCTATTGTACCGTTCTCAAATTTTATCATTGTTACACTGGTTGGGTCGTACTCATATTCTTTGTAGTCCGGAGATGTGCTTCTTGTCCCGTAGGAAAAGACCTCAACAGGTTTCCTGCTTACAAACCATAGGAGAGCATCAACCGCGTGGCACCCTGCGGTAAGAAGACTGCTGCCTCCTATCTCCTTTTTTACATTCCACTGGTACTGCTTGTACCAGGGGCCTATCCCGTGGTAGTAGTCAACTTCGGCATAGTAAATTTCCCCGATTGAATCATCCTTAAGCAGATGGTCTATGGTCATTAAAAGAGGGTTCCAGTGCAGGACAAAACTCACCAGTGTCTTTACTTTGTTTTTATCTATCACCTCAAGCATTCTGCTCAGGTTTTTTTCATTCAGGGCTACTGGTTTTTCAATCAAGATGTGTTTTTTGTATTCAGCCGCAAGGATTGTCTCTTCAGGGTGCAGATGGTTTGGAGTGCAGATGGAAATTATGTCTATCTCCTCTTTTTTCAGCATCTCTTCATAATCGGTGTAGATTCTTGCCGAATAACCGTATTCATTCAGTTTCCTTTCAGCAGACTCTTTCGTCCTTGAGCACACAGCCACAAGTTCAGTATGAGGGTTTACCCTGTACGCCGCCATATGTTCTCCTGCAACCCATCCTGTTCCCACAACCGCCGCTTTGAGTTTCTTCATTTATTTTCCTCCTGAATTTTCTCCACAGACAAATTCTCTACGGATATTACCTTTGTTAAGAGACGGTCTTTTTCGACCAGAAAAACTTTTTCCTTTTTCGCAACGGATAACATTTCTTTCGTAAATCCGCTCTTGCTGAAAAGGATGAAATATTCTTTCCTTGAATTTTTCTCCCAATCCACTAAACGCGATTTCTGCTTCAATGCTTCAAAAATATTTGTTCCCACGGGCTTTGCAGAGCATTTTGCCTCGCCGAAAAGTATCTGTCTGGTTTGTCGGTTTATTCCGACCACGTCTATTTCCTGCTCTTTCTCCCACCATTTTCCCACCCGTTCAAACCGGAAAATTTTATCCGACAGGTTCCATGTAATTTCGCGGCATACTTTTTCATACGTTGCCGCCTGCAATAGAGGAAAACTTTCATCCACTATCCTTAACACCTCGTTGAACTGCTCGATTTCAAGGGAACTCTTATAGGGGAATACATACTGGAACCAGAAACGAAAAAAATTGTCGGTAATTATATAAAGGTTTTTTCTTGATTTGAGAAGATTATTTTCTGTAACGGGAACCTCCTTCTCAATGAGTTTCAGGTGTTCCAGCGTATTCAAATACTTTGTAAGAACGTTCTTCTCAAGGGCTGTCTCATTGGCTATCTCTCCGAATTTTCTCTTGCCCATGGATATTGCCCGGAGGATAGACAGATAATTCTTCGGCTCGCGCAGTTCTTCTTTCAAAACAAACTCCACCTCGTTGTGAAGGAATTCCGTGTTCGGGAATATTTTTTTCAGGATATTTTCCTTGAGAGACAGCTCTGAAGATAGTTGTATAAGATATGACGGCAGACCGCCTGTAATAGTATAGATGCCGAGAAATTCATCAAAACTTTGTTTTGGGAAAAACTTCCAACTTTCGTTAAAAGACAGAGGTTGTACAAGAATCTGGCCGGTTCTCCTTCCATAAAGCGGGGATTTGTATGTCAGCGCCTCAGATTCCATTATGGAGATGCTTGAACCGCACAGGATGAAGAAAATGTTGGTGTTTTTAAGATGTTCGTCCCAGCCTTTCTGAAAGACCGAACTGATTGACCTGTCAACCTCAACAAGGTAAGGATATTCATCAATCACAAACACGAAAGGTTCATGTGAGCGGCTCTTGAGATATTGAAACACTTCAATCCATTCCCCGAAACCTCTCTTTTCAAGGACGAAATCCTTGAAATGAGCCCCCAGCAGTCTGCTGACTTCACGTAAATGTTCGGTAGTCGTCCGCTTGTCTGCAAGAAAATATACTGCCGGCTTATCTTTGATAAACTGTTTAATAAGTTCCGTTTTCCCGACACGCCGCTTACCGTACACAATGATAAGATTAGGAGTATACTCAATCCATTTATTGTTCAAAGATGCAAGTTCCTGTGTTCTGTCTAAGAATTTCATGGGATATCCCCCCTCTACATAACAACCTACTCATAAGTAGCATACTCTAAAGTAGGTTAACTGTCAAAGGTCCAGAGATGTTAATTTTTAATATTTCTCTACAGATACTGTATCGCCGGATTTTACCTTCTCAAGGTCTTTGTAACCGGAAACCATCCTGCCCACTACCTCCACCGCACTGGCAGGTATGGGTTTTTCTCCTGTACTCATAGGGGTGGGCCCGAAAAACAGGCACAGGCACCTGCCTTCCGGCCAGTATGCAATATCTCCCTTTTCCACCTCATTGACAGGTTCGTCAATTGAAGAATCCACCGGTATCTCAAAGTAAATCTCCTTGCCCCATGTCTGCGCCTTTACGCTGAACGGTAGTGTGTCGTATATCCTGCTGGCAAGCGCAGAATCTTTCATTTCTCCCTTCACAACTATCTCTCTAATCTTAATTTGTATCTCTTTTGCCATTGTTACCCCTTATTGCCTAAATATCCCATCCGGCAATAACTGGTCATGTGGTAGTGTTTTTTCATATTCCTGTATCTCATTTGTACTGCATCCGCAATGCCAAAATGAAAATTTTCTATCGTTGATATGTAAAAAATCACTGTCCATTGTGGCAATATCAAATATTGGAGGTTTTCTATATTTGCCGCTTTCTATGTTAATAGTTGCTGAAGCGAGATGAACAGCATCAAAGCTCATTAGATTATACTTTTGTAGATGTTTTTCCGCTTCAACCATTATTGCTTTTTCTGTTTCAACAACAAACACCCGTTGTTTATTGCTGTTGAGCCGTGTCATGAGTTCATCAAATTGCCTTTGTTTATCCTGTATTTCTATATAAGTTTGGCTGATGACTTCTTTCTTTTTTTCTTTCAATTTCTTATAGACTTCCTGGTCATTCCTAAGGTTATAAGTAATAGATACTGCAATTTTGAGGATAGAATGCCAGAATTCCGGAAAGATGATAGAAGAGAAATAGATGTTTGTATCACTTTTAAAAAGGCGCTGAACAAAATATCTGCAGGCTAAATTTGTGTAGCGATTCCTCTTGTAGAAAAAAAGAGTGTTCACAATAAAATTTGTATCAAAATAAATTTGCTTCGGAATCGGGTCCCGCAAAAGATTTTTGTGGTTATTTTGGTGAGCCATTTATGACCGAACTTATCTTAAAAGGCACAGGGGAAGGTTTCAGGATTGAAGAAAGGGGCTTATTGATTTTGCTGTTGAGTGGAATATATGGATGTACAATATTCAAATTTCTTGTTTCATCTCTCAAGGATTTTTTCAGTTTTTTGTTTTCCATTTTCCCCTCGTTGCTTTTTTGTGTTTATTATAATGCTTAATCCTTCATAAGATAGCATAATTATTTATGTTTGTCAAACCGCCGCCTATTCGATTTTGTAGAATGTGATTGGCGAGAGAGATAGGCTTCCTCTTAAGCGCACTTTTTTAAGGGATTGGTATTCAAGCCCTTCTGTCCCGAAAGTCTGCTCAACTTCCTTTTGTAGATGCAGTGTCAATTTCCTCCATCCATTCCCAAGGTTCTTGCCTTGCACGTAGTAAATCCATCCAGATTGGTTCTCAATTTTCTTTGGTGAAGGCAGGTTTTCAGCCGCTGCAATAGTATATACTATAAATCCTGTCTTAGATACTTTTTTGTCGTGAGAGGACATTTCCATAAAAAGGTAGAATTTGCTGTCTGAAGTTGATTTTATGGAGAACTCAACAACATTTGCCAGATAGATATGCGAAACAATAGTATAATCCAGATAATAACCTTTTGTCCCTTGGATTTCCATTGAAATCCTTTGGGCTGAATCCCCAATCGCAGACAAGAAACGCGGTTCTCTTTGTTCTTCGGGTGGAACGTTGGGGTCAAAATCTAAAATCCATCCATTGTCCATAGGTTTCTGAGGCAAATAGTCAAATTGAATCTCCCCCAGAACGGAGGTCCTTCTAATGAAAAACCACCAAGTAACGTAAACAGCAGGCAAGAGCAATAAAAGTAGATAATTGCCGGGCTTCTTGTTTCTGATTAACCATCCAACAAAAGAGAAAAAAGCACTTCCCGCTACAGTTGTGAGAAAACCGAACCAAAATCCCTCGAATCGATGTTTCATCGGACGCCTCTCTCTTTGCTGCCAAGAGCGTAAAGGGAACCAATCTGTTTATAGAGAATATCAAGGGATTTTTGGAGGTCAATGGTTTGTTGAAGGGCGGAGGAGATGTTGCAGTAGTGGACGATATCTTTGTGGGTGAGGGTTGTGCCCTTCCTGTCCTTGAGCCACTTGTCCATAACCTGGTACCCGCCTACCTGATAACTCCATACCTTTTTTTCAATACCCTCAAAGTACTGGGTGCCATTGATGTAGACCCGCTTTTCCTTCTCCTTGTACACCGGTTTTTCAACCCTGCCGTCTCCCTCTCCCTCAAACTTTGCGCCGGCGCCTGCCGTTTCCGGCGATTTCAGGAGGTGTAAATCCACCAGTTGCTTTCCGAGTTCGCCTATCTTCAAAAAGAGTGTATGGTCTTTCGTGAAGGGGATGCGGGGGAAGTCTATCTTCAGGAACTCTGCGTATTTCTTGCGGTAGGTGTCGGAATAAAGGACGCCGTAGATGTAGTAGAAAATCTCTTCCGGTGACACCTGTTTCCCGTATGTTTCTGCAAGCGACCTCACCAGTTCCTGGCTGATGTTAGGTGTCTTGCCTCCCGTCCCCTCTTCCGGGTACAGGTAAAGAGGGAAAAGATAAGCAATCCCTTTATTGCTTGCTGTAATGCGATTATCAATGGTACTGCTGGATACAAGTACGTGATTAAATATTCCTTCAGCAACTTGTCTTACAGTAATCAACCCTAAATTCTCCTTCAGCATATGCCGCATGACTTCAAGACGAGACCAATCAACCATTGTTTGTGTATAGTAAATGTACCTTATGTCAAACGGGCGATAGAGTATTTCTGCAAAAGACGAATTCCAATTTGTATCTTTCAACAAGGCTCTTCTTGCTTCGGTCAATTTCCAGCCTCTGGTGTCTTTCAACTTGAAGGTTTGCTGGATAATTTCATCGGAGATTGATGGGTTTCTGAACATTTCTATTCGCCTTCTTAAAGCATCTTTATCAAAATCAATAACAAACCTATCTCTCGCTGTTACAATTCCTGTTGCATTGACAGGGAAAATATCTGTTGTTTTCCAGTACTTTTCGTAATCCACCCTGTCTTTTTCTTCCCTCGGAACAAAAAAGTAATAAGGGCTTGTTGGAGTAAGTTTTTCCAATCTGGTTATTTCTATGTTTTTCTCAAGTAACTCTTTATATTTTTCTTCCCGCAGTCCCCAAAGTTCAGAATGATAGACAGCACACCCCTTCACTCCCTTATTTTTCACCAATATGGCTATGGCTACCCCCTGCCTGATGTCAAAGACGTTCTCGTCCTTGCCCCCGTCAGGGCATACCTCTTTTTTCAGGGAATTGCCGTGCAGGTCAAGGAGATATATCTCGTTGAAGGTGCTCATCAGGAACTGCCTCATCCCACGGAATGTGGGGTTGTCCAGATAACTGTGGTTGGTGATGAAGCCCAGTATCCCTTCGCCTTCCTGTTCTATCTTCCACTGGGCAAACCGTATGAACTTCACGTAATCATCCTGCAGCCAGTGTTTTCTTTCTTTGAAATGCGCTCCATCAACATATTTATAGTCTTCAATCAAGTTCGTTATCCATTTTCCTTTATTTGAAGAAATGCCAGAATACGGGGGGTTGCCGAGGATGACAAGGATGGGCGTCCTGTTCTTCACCTCGCCGGCAAGATGGGATTCCTTCGTCAGGGATACCATCCCGGGCAGGAAGGTTTCTTCCGGCTCTTCCATCTCAAGGGTGTTGGTCAGGTAAAGTTTGAACCTCTCGTCTTTCTCCATGGGACAGTCAAGTTCCTCCATAAGGAAGGAGAGTTTCAGGTGCCCCACCGCATAGGGAGCCATCATAAGTTCAAACCCGTAGAAGTTGTTCAGGATGTGGCTTTTTATGAAGTCTCTTTTGCCGCCGGAACCGTATTTTGCTGTGAAACTTTCAACTGCGGATTTTACGGTTTCTGCAATGAAAGTCCCTGTGCCGCAGGCAGGGTCAAGAACCGTTACCCCTTCGGAGGCGAAGCCGGCGGACTTGCCGAAGCGTTCCTTGAGCATTGCGTCCAGCGAGCGGACTATGTAAGAGACGACCGGAACAGGCGTGTAATAGACGCCCCTTCTTTCTCTTTCCTTGGGGTCGTATTCCGCAAGAAATGTCTCATAAAAGTGGATTACCGGGTCTGCACCCTTGCCTTCAGCATAGAACCTGTGCAGTATCTGCTTCACATCAGCGGTTGCAAGGACCTCTGAAATATCGTCAATAATCCACTCCATTGCAGGCGGCAGTTTCCCGAGGGATATGAACTGGAACATCTCCCGCAGGATGCCGATGCTCTCCGGGATGTAGTTGACAGCCGATGTGCGGTTAAACCCGTTTTCGCACCTTGTCCTTGCGGCAAAGAGTCCGTAGGCGATGGTCTGGCTGTATAAATCCGCAAAGTCGTCGGTGTCCAGTCCACCTATGAGGTATTTCTTGAATGCCTCGTAAAACCCGAGCAGGAACCCCTGTTTTTTCTCTGCCTCCTGTTGCAGTTCTTCCGCAACCACCTCTTCCTTGAGGAACCTTGTTCTTTTTGCCAGTTCAATCGCCAGCGTTTTGCCGGTATAGGTCTTAGGCAGTGAGAAGGAGAAGAATTTTTCCAGCAGTTTTACAAACTCTTCTTCGTTTTCAGGAGGCGGGGCGGTTTTTATTTGATTCAGAAGAAATGGTTTTGCGATACGAACTTTGTCTATCAACTGCCCGCCGCGGTATAAACGGAACTCAAAGAAGTTGGTGAGAATGAGGTTGGGGAAGGTGTTGAGGTATCTTTTGAGTTGTTCGCTCTCTTCTATGTTGTCAAGGTTGTCTTGAGCAGGCCTTTTTGCCTCTATGTAGCCGGCAATCTTCTGTTTTCCGTCCCAGACGCGGAAGTCCGGATTGCCTGCCTCAGTCTTTTTGGGGAGGGTGGTGACACGGATATTCTTCTTGTTTATTGATACGGCGAATTCCTCCAAAAATCCCTCAAGGGCGGAATAGTAACTCTCTTCCCTCGCATCGCCCTGCCTTGCCTCCTCAAATATCTTCTTTATGTACTCTTTTATCATTTATTGCTTCTTATGAGTTTTCGCACCTCATCATGATTGCCAACGAAACTCCATTTCACCAAGCCCTCTTCCAGAACAAATACGACTCTCAGTTTTAGGCCTACTCTTAATTCCCAGAGTGACGGAGAAATCTTCTTCAGGCCGAGTCCCGGAGGTATGGTTTGTGATTGAAAAGCATCAATCAGTTGATATATAGACTTCTTTATCTGTTTTTTTCCCTCAAGAGAGAGATTTTGCAGGCTTCTTTCAAAGGAGTTCAGAAACTTGTAACGCACTATAATGTCTCCAGGTACTTCTTAGATTCTTCGGCGTTCATTATCTTGCTCCCCCGCTGTTTCTTCAGGATTTTTTCAAGCGAAGCAATCTCTTCCGGGGAGAACTTCTCCTCCAATACCAGTGGTTTCAAAACTATGCGGGAGCCTTCAGTCTCAACGCTTACATACTCTCCGACCTCGCAGGCAATTTTTTCCCTCACGTCTTCCGGAATCGTTACCTGGTACTTCTCCCTGATTTTTACAATGCTCATAATCACTCCTTGTAGGATAGTATTGCAGTATTATTGTAATGCAATACCTGCTCTTTGTCAAGAGTAGGCCTGTGCACTGATTCAATCCCAGTCAAAAAATGGCAATACGCATTGACGGGTAAGGGCTGACTGTGTTATAATTTATGCGACAGCAGCAGGTTGAAGATGTCCAGATTCCGAATAAAAAAATGGAAAGATTACCACAGTTTCTTAAGAAGTATTTTTGGGAAGTGCCATTTGAGAGAATAGGACTGTCCAAGAACAGGGCATACATATTGAGGCGCATTCTGGAGTATGGTGATGAAAAATCTGTTGCTTGGATGTATAAAAATTTTACAAAGGCGGAGATAAGAGATGCTTTATCTGGTTTCCGCGGATACTCCCAGAAAAGCGCCAATTACTGGGCTCTTATGTTGGATGTACCGAGAGAAAAGGTAAAATGTTTGAGAAAACGCTCGTCAAAGGAGCAAAGGACCTTCTGGCCGTATTAGGCAGGTCAGGCCTGCTGGACAATGCGTATCTGGCAGGCGGTACGGCGGCAGCCCTTCATTTAGGGCACCGTATTTCCGTAGATTTTGATTTCTTTACAGAGCAGGAATTTATCCCGAAGGTTTTTTCTGCGGAGATTGCAAAAACATGTCCATTTGATGAAGAGCAGGCAGATAAAGGGACTGTTTTAGGAATGCTGAACGGAATAAAATTCAGCCTTTTCTTATACAGGTATCCATTGATATTCCAACCGTTAAAATACCTGTCATCCAATATAGCCGATATTCGCGATATTGCAGCAATGAAGGTAGATGCTGTGGCTACCAGAGGAGTGAAACGGGATTTCATTGATTTATATTTTATATGCAAAGCAGGTTATGGATTATCAGAAATTTTAGGTTTTTACGACAGGAAATACGGGAAGATTGCTTCCAATAAGGTTCACATACTGAAAAGCCTTGTTTTTTTCAAAGATGCCGAACCTGATGAGATGCCCCAGATGTTGCAGAAAGTGAAATGGGTAGAGATAAAAGGATTCTTTGAATCCGAGATAAAGAAACTCGGGAGTCACCCGTAAGGTATTCCTAAACAGAAGATAGAAGGCACAAAGATTCAGGTTCTGAGGTATTGCCAGAGGGGTAGGTACTTTATTTTTGCGGTGGCTCCGAACCATTCCATCTCTTTCTCCCCTTCGTAGTCTTCATTTATCACTAACAGGTTGCCGCAATGCAGTTCCTGACCGGCTTTGATAAGGGATTTCTCTTCCCGTTCCCTTGTTTTTATGTCGTTTAGATTACTGCATACCTGGATAAGTTGTGTTATATCCGTACCTTCTTTCAGCACAAAATCAACCTCCTGCTGTAATGGGTGTTTCCAGTAGTAGACCTTTGCCCCGCCGTCCATCTCGCTTTTTTTGAGTTTTACCGCCACTGCATTTTCATAGAGCTGCTGGTTATCTACGGTTGTCCTGAATGCCTTTGAGTGTATGAAACCGTTGTCTATGCAGTATATTTTTTTGTTGGAACTCAACTGCTGGTCCTGCAGACTGGTGGAAAATCTGTGTATTCTGAAGAAGATGAAAGATTCTTCAAGGTAGCGGAGGTATTTTTCCACAGTATGGACACTTTTGCATCCGGTTATCCTTCTCAGCGTGTTGTAAGAAAACTCTTTTGCAACGTTTGAAATCATATAGACCGCAAGGTTCTCTATGGTGGATATGAGGCGGATGTTAAACCTTTTGACGATGTCCTTGTAGATGATGGAGTTGAAGAGTGTGGTGAGGTATTCTTTGTGGTCTATCTTTTTGAGCCACGGCTCGGGGTATCCGCCGTATGTCAGGTAGTCAAAGAGTTTAGTTTTAATCTCCTGTGAGGTGAGTTGCGTCGGGTTGCTGTCCATCCTTAGAAACTCGGCAAAGGAGAACGGGAAAATATTTATAAGCATATGCCTGCCGGTCAGATGAGGAGAAAGTTCACTGCTCAACAGGTTGGAGTTACTGCCGGTGATGACCAGGTTAAACCCCTGCCTCTGCAGTCTGTTGACGAACAACTCCCATTTTGCAAGGTTCTGTATCTCGTCAAAGAGGATATAATCGGGATTGTTGTACATGGAGTTGAGCGTGGTTATTATCTCGTCATAGTTTTTTGTCTCAATCAGTTTTTCGTCGTCAAAGTTGGCATAGCCGAAACTGCCTTTCTTGTTGAGAAGGTTAAACCCGAGGAAGGACTTACCTGCCCGGCGGGGACCAATTATCACCTTTATCAGGTCGTTTTGCAGGGGCTTTTCGTAGTCTGTGTCGCGTTCAACAAACTTTTCTTCAGCCCTGTTTTCCAGTTCCCTTTTCTGCAGGAGCAATATGTCTCTTACCATCTTCCATTTCTCCCTCACTCTCACTCTCCCCTTGGGGAGAGGGGATTATGAATGTTTTGACTGTTTTATTATGCGTAATGCACAAAATTATAAACTTTCTTGCATTACATAATACCTTCTTGCTGGTTTTTTGTCAAGAGAGAGATTTTAACCTGTCCAGTTCCGAACGCAATATTCTAAAACCGTTTTTCAGATAATACTGCCGATTCTCCACACCTATCAGGGGAAACAATTTTACCTTGAAGTCGTTTCCAGTTAATTCATTCAGTTTATCTTCAATCTTTTTTGCCTTTTCCTCGTTTGTTTTCAGCTCAACACCTTTCTTGAGCAGGAACTCAATATCAAAGGCGTCTCTTATTTCACCCCTGCCCAGAAATGCCTCAATCTTTACAAGCATCATATCTTCCATGGTAACTGTGTTGAGGAACACCTGCTTCTTGGAATAGATGGAGTAGGCAATAATCTGTTCCATGTGCAACAGGAGGTCTGTCTTTCTTATCTCTATCTTCAGTCCTCTCCTGTATCTTTCTGAACCGATTTCATAGAGCAGTGTATGAAACTTATTTGCGGAATCCTTAATTCTGTAGTTCTCTCCGAGAAACTTCCTGATGCTGACAAATAGTTCTTTATCCGGCACTTTGGGTAAAAGGTGAAAGTCAAGGTCAACGGAAAACCTGTCCAGTCCGTGGCACAACCTCAGCATCGTACCGCCGCAAAAAGCCATTGACGGCAGGAACCGTCCGCTGTTAAGTTTATCCAGAATTTCAATCTCAAACTTCTCCTGGTTTATCAGGTCGTCCATATTTTTTTAAAGGTTTTCTGTGTTTTTACCGGATATTTTTCAAGCATCTCTATAATCTTTGCCTTTTGTAATTTTCCCATAGAGAGGGAAGATATGTCAAACCTGTATTTGCCGAATGAATACAGATAGACCGCATCAAGAAAGGCCTTTTCCTTATCCGCAATAAAAATATCCTCTTTTCTCTCAAAGCCGAAATAAAAGGGACTCTGTATCTTGTAGTAATTAAAAACTGCATTGTCCGGGTTAAAAACCCTCGTTCTTTTGAGTGAAACACTCTCAAAAAAAACTCTCTGAACCTGAGTTGTTACATCATAAAATGCAAGTGCGCTCATACAGGAGATGTAAGAAGGTACCTGCAGAACATTGGCTATTTTCAGAAGGTCTTCATACTGCAGGTTGTCCCATCTTTCCCTCAGGATATAAAAATCCCTTTTCAATCTCAACAGCAGGTTTTTACGGGCCAGCCTGTAACATATTACCCTTGCAGAATCAGTCTTTACGCCCAGCACTTCGGAAGCGGTCTTAATCCCGAAATATAGCCGGTTTCCTAAAGCATTTCTTATGGTTACATAATCCATTGTATCCCTTTCCGCATTATTGTCCCTCCCCTTAAAGGAGGGAATAAAAACGAGTGATGTCTAAGAATAATAAATTAACAATTTTGTTAATTATATATTCTTACAGGATTTCTGTCAAGTGCAAGGAGTTAAATGCAGAATTGTATGTCTTTCAATCGTCAATCTCTTCCTGTTTTTTACCATGTTATGAACTTTTTGATTGCAACGTACAGGATGAAAAAAAATACACAGAGTGCTACGAAGATACCGGGGAGCCCGGGAAAAGTGGTTATCAGGGAGATTATAATCACCACGACTAAGGCTAATGTTGTCACCCCAAGGATACTTTTCCTGATATCCCTCTTTATCTCCGTCTTCTGCCTTGCAATATCAAACTTTGCTGATTTGAGTAGATTGCGGATATATCCGCAGTTTCTACATGTATCCGCATTTCCCTGGTTATCGTAACCGCATTCCGGACAAACCCATATCTCGCCCTTCTTTATCTTATCTTCCTTCTCAGCCTGTTTAATCTTGAAAGATATACCGGGGAATTCTTTGACTTTGAATCTCTTGTTTATTTCATCCGCCTGTCTGTAATACTCTATAGCCTGGTCATATTCGCTGTTTCTTACGTATAGGTCTCCTGTATCAATGAGTGCTTTGCAAACAAGCGTGGGGTCTTCCGACTTTTCGGTTATTTCTTTCAATCTCTCTATCTCTACTCCGTCCTGTCTTTTATCTCCTTTTTCTACCCTTTT
>CAYORP010000201.1:0-5085 GCA_964406415.1 uncultured bacterium | reverse complement strand
ATTAAATGGGCACGGAGGCAACGAGTTTAAGTTTATGGCAAGAGAACTGCACAGAAAAACTGGAGTATACATATTTATATTAGATTGGTGGAGTGTAAGACAGGATATAGTGGATGAGGTCAGTGATGATAAGTCAGGAGAGCATGCTCATGAGGCTGAAACCTCATGGTTTATATATCTTTATCCTGAACTTGTCCATCTTGAGTGGGCTGATGAAGGCAGGGTGAATGAACCTAAATTAAAAGGGCTGAGAGATGGAACTTTGAAGATAACAAGGCCCTGGCATCTTCTTACAACAAATGCAGGATATGGCAATCCTAAGAAGGCAACCGCAGAAAAAGGAAAGAAAATTGTTGAATCGGCAACTGACAAAATAGCAGAGGTAATAAAAGAATTATCGGATGTTAAGATAGATGATAAGTTCCCATACTGAGATGAAAACAATCCATTTTAAAAACATAGGAAAACTCCGGGATAATTTTGTTATCGGAATAGGAAAATTTGACGGGATTCATCTGGGTCACAGGGAAATTTTGAAGGTTATTGTAAACGAAGCAAACAGTAAAGGTTTTATACCAGCCCTCTTCACATTTCGCAATTTCCCTGTTGAGTTTTTCCTGTGCGGATGGAATGAAAAATTATCCCTGTTGAAGGAGTATGGAATAAAGTTGTGTTTGTGGTGTGACCTTGATGAAATTTCATATTTATCTCCTGAGGAATTTCTGGATATTCTGATTTCATCTGGAGTTAGAACTCTGGTTGTTGGGTATGACTTTCACTTCGGCAAGGAAAGAAAAGGTAACATAAAATTTTTGAAACAGAAAAAAGAAGAGAAGAATTTCGGTTTGGTGGTTGTACCGCCTCAGAAAATAAACGGGGAAGTTGTCAAATCTGCTGAAATACGCAGATTTATCAAAAAGGGGGAGATGCAAAAAACAAGTAATTTTCTGGGCAGGTATTTTTCTGTGACAGGGAAGGTCATCAAAGGAAGTAGTACAGGCAGAAAATTAGGATTTCCAACTGCCAACCTTGTTCTTGAAAACAGGATTCAGATAGGGGAGGGGGTCTATGCAGGATGGGCTGAATATAAAGGAAAGGTTTACAAATCTGCAATAGTTACCGGTGTTTCTCCCACGTTTGAAGACAGAATAAGCAAGTTTGAGGTGTTTATAATAGATTTTCAGCAGAGCCATGATATCTATGATGAAAGGGTAAAGGTATTTTTCTATAAGAAAATCAGGGAACAGAAGAAGTTTCCCGATATGGAAAGTTTGAAAGACCGCATAGCCGCCGACGTAAGAGAAATAACTACCATTTTGGATAGCCAACCCCGTCCGGTTTTGTATGTCACGGAATGTAGCGGTGGAAGAAGATTTCCTGTCACATTTGACTGACAGTTATTCATAGATTTCGTATAAGGTGTTCTTCAGGATAAACTGAACGTTTTTCCCGAGCGCGAGGAATTCTGCTGATGCAGGTTCTTCCCTGAGCAGGTCAAAGTATTCCTCACTGCCGAACTGCATCTTTTTTATCTCAGTATTTTTTACTTCCTGTATCTCAGAGTCTATCCAGGTGTTATTGCTTTGATATACAGCCCGTCCCTGTATATTTTTAACCTGTGATGCGAGATTTTGCAACCTGCCTGAGGTGTCTTTATAGTTAAGTCTTTGCCTGCCCTGGTAAATCTGTTGCTGGTTAACTGTATTCTGCAGGGCAGATATCTCCCTGCTAACTCTTACACTGCCTTCACCTTCTTTTGAGTCAATATGCCGGTACTCCAGTCCTATTTCATCCCTGAAAGATTTATCTGTGCCCACCTCAGTTTTCAACGGCATCAGTGAAGGATTTATTTCTCCAGAGCGGCTGAGTCTTTCCTCCTCTTCTATAATCAGAAAACTGGTGTAAGGCGTTACTATTCCGTATCTGCGGGCGGTTTTTATAATTTCATCTTTCAGTTCTTTGTTTTCTCCGTTCAGCCTTATTTCATCCATAAGATAGCCTACATGCTGGGCCGCCCAGAGTTGCGGAATGAATCTGTTTTCACTGTTTTCATGAGGAAAGTCAAATTCATATTTCAGCGTTTTTTTACTCCCTGCCATCCACCCTTCAAGAGAGATTTGGGTTCTTCCGCCCCTTTTGTATCTCCCCATTATGACAATCTGAGAGTTTTTAAAAAGGTCCGGCAGTTTCTTCGGGTAGACTTTTTGTACCTTTATTTTTCCGAAATCAATACGAATGTCAGAAAAAACAGGGAACCGGATTTTTTCGTAAAATGATGAGAGTTTGAGTTCAAGGTCTTCTTCAGGTGTAATGTATGTCCTGTATCCTGCGGATATTTCGGCAATACGGTCAAGAAGATGTGTGTTTATTCCGTAGTCTATTCCGAAAACGAATACCCTGGCATTATCAGTGTTTTCTTTCCTGACGAGTTCCGCGAGTTCGTTTTCACCGGTCATTCCTATGGTTGGTTTGCCATCGGTAATAAAAACAATGCTTGCGTTATCCCCGTCTTTTTCTCTTAAGGCGGAAAAAGCCGTAGAGAGCGCCTCTTCAATGTTTGTTCCTCCAACAGGCCTCATATTTCCAATAAAGGTTTTAGCCTTCTCTATATTCTGTTTGTTTGCTGTTTTAAGAGAGCCGAAAAGGTTTTCTGCCTCAGTTGAAAAACTTATGATTTCAAACCGGTCGTTTCTGTTAAGGTTATCAACGCAGAAAATCAAGGCATTTTTCGCCTGTTCAATTTTTCTGCCTGCCATACTGCCCGATGTGTCTATGACAAAAACAATGTTTTTTTGCAGAATCTCCTTTTCTGAAATTTTATTGGAGGGTGATATGTTGAGTATGAAAAAACCGTCTTCCTGCTTTATGCGTGAGTCAATTATTTTATGGGTCAGAAGGTCCACTCCGACATTGCTTCCGGCCGTTGAATAGTAAATGGAAAAATCAGTATCGGGCAGGACATTGCTTTCTTCAAAACCTATAACTGCCCGATTATCACCATTCCTTTTTATCTCAACGTTATGGCTCGGGCAGAAGAGCATTTTTATTTTTTCTTTTGTCTCAAGGTTGATTTTGATGGATACCTCTTTGATAGGTTTTGAAGAAAATTTTTCGGTGTTAAGAGGATATACATAATTGAATGTATTTGAATCAGAGCGTAAAATCTGTCCGTATTCTATGCCGACTTTTTTTGTGGAGTGTGGTTCTATGGGATAAATCCTTACCTTGAAGGCGTTCCTGCCGGCATATTCAAGAAGGGCAGGGTCTTTCATTCTCAGTACAATCTCCTCATAAATTTTTTTTGCCTTTTCCGCATCAAGAAGTTCTGCGGTTATCTTTTTCCCGTTGAGAGCCATTGAGAAGTTGTTGATTACCGCCCCTTCAGGAACTGGAAAGATGTACATCCCTTCCAGTCTTGAGCCCGTGGGGTTATAAAACTCCTGGCTGATGGAGGTTTTTGCAAAACTGTTTTCTATGTGCACCTCAACCCTGTGGTATCTGACCTCAAGAGGGTAGGGAGTTGAGGGATGACCCGGATGAGGCGGACGCGGTATCACTATAAACCCATCTGCCTTGAGGATGCCTGCAAGCATCAGCACTGTCATTGTCAGAATTTTTGCTGTTTTCATTTCTTGTTCTCCTTACTCGCTTATCCTTGCGAGCGTTTTTTTGCGAAGCAATCTCAACCTATGAGGAGACATTTCTATCAATTAGACAAAAACTGTTTTTTCTCTGTCTGTTTTCTTATTGCTTTTATAAGTGCTGAATCAAGAGTATCGGCACCACCATATAGTTCCTTTGTTTTCTCCGCTATGTATTTTTGCCTCTCCAGATTCAAACTGTTTATTTTCTTCTTTATCTCCTCTCTTGCTTGACTCATCTTTTTTACATATTCCTCGCGCTCTTTTTCGTTCATATTCTTCATTTCTTCCGGCAGTTCATCTTTCGTAAGATTGTCAAGTTTGACGGTATTTTCTCTAACAGCATCCACCAGGTCCCAACGTGTGTTTTTATAATGTACTGATGCCTTTGCAACCTGTCTTGATATGAAACTTTCTTTTGATATTTCCGATGCATTCTCTTCCTGTGCTTCCTGCCTGTTTTTACCTTCTTTGCCTTCTGTTCCATAGGCAAGATAGGTTTTATTCAATTCCAGTCCAAGTGCCGCTATTTCTTTATCCTGAGGCGCTTCAATATAAGGAATGGTTTTGTTATGGTCTATGCTGGCATATGTTCCGTCAGCAATATCGGCTCCATCTTTCCATCCAGAATTGACGCCTGTCTCATAGTTTCCGCAGTGTATGGTGTTTATTATAATGCCCTTTTTTATTGCTCCTTTACAGGTTTTCCTGTAGTCAACAGCTCCCTGGGTGAATGGTTCATTACCGGCAATGAATATTGCCTTGTAGTCAGCGTTTGACTTGCTCCATTCCAGTTTTTCTGCCGCTTCTCCTATCACCTGTCCACAATATTCATCACCACCGTTGGTTGTGAGTGAAAAAAGTTCTTCAGATACCCTGTCAAGGTCAGTGGTGAAAGGGACGATAAGTCTTATGTACCCGTTTTCTCTGGTGAGCCCGTTATTCCCGTATTCAAAAAGGGCTACCTGAAATTCCGGCTTTTCAGACATTTTTTTAACCGTTGCAAATTCATTGACAATCTTCCACAGGTGGGCCCTTGCCTGATTGATGAGGCCGGACATACTTCCGCTTGTGTCAAGAAGGATTGCCACCTGTATGAGGGGTTTCGTTTCCGCTACCCTGCAGTTCATAATAAGAACAAAACTCAAGATAGATATTGCTTTCCAGACTCTTGCTTTTTCCCAGTTCATATTTTCCTCCCTGTTTTCCTCTTTTCTTAAATTAGACACGGGGGCCAAAAAAAAGTTCCCTTGATTTTAAAATATAAAAAGAGGTATAATTTAGAACATAAGAATTTAGAACAAAAAAAAGATTAAATTAAAAGGAGGTGAGAAACGTGAAAAAATGTAAGTCCTCAGTCAACCACGTCTGCCCATTTATGAAACTGCTGTAGTTTTTCAATCTTTCCGATTTTATTGCCTGCAATTTCTGTTTGTGTCTGTCG
>CAYORP010000200.1:0-6630 GCA_964406415.1 uncultured bacterium | reverse complement strand
AGATATCTGTCCCCGAGAATGTCTGCCGGTATTGTTATTGCCTCGTCTATTTCCGCAATCACCTTTTTGTCGGCCCCTGAATCTTCCAGTATTTTCTTTGCCTCCCTCAAAAGATAAAAATATTCGTGGTCTTCTATCCCCTCCCTCATATTTTCTATCCGGAGAGAACTGATGGGGCTGCCGTTGTGCCCGGGATATACCAGCAGGAGGTGTCCGTACCTGTGTCCGTAAATGCCGGGGTTGATGTTCCATTGAGTTTTAACATCAGTCAGGTCAATCGGGTCCTCAGCTACTCCGCCGTACCAGCTGACAACATCCGTTTTAAGATACCCTTCAATCTCCCATTTCCAAGTCAGCCAGAAAATTATTCTGCCGTCAATCCCGGGATAATCAACAAAGCAGTTGGGTCCTCCCAAATGGTGCATGTTGTAAAGCCATATTCCGTCATTCCATGCTGTCGGTCTTGTGGGGTATCCCGATGTGTACCACCAGGCTTCCCCTCTTTCTCCCGCCATTTCCACTACCCTTTTCAGCGGTTCTATGTTTCTGGTCACAAGATGAGGAGTCCATATATCTACAAATCCCACAAGTTCTTCTTTTGGCGGGCTGACTGTGCAGAGCTTTTTTATGTCAGGGCATACCTGCCTGACGAATTGCATGGTTTCTTTCAGTACGGGGAAAACTTTTTCCGGCGGTTCGTCCCATGCCCAGACAAAGGAATCTTTAAGCCACCCTTTTTCTTTCAGGTAGCCGGTATATTGGACAAGGAATTTCTCTATGCGTTTTTTCATAGTTTCTTCATCTTCTGTCTTTCCGAAGTAAGGATGGACTGCTCCAAAGGATTTGAATCCTCTGTCAAACCTTCCTATGCAGAATGAAGTCAGTCCGCGGTCAATGGCATACTGAATAATTTCTTCCGTGCCTGAAAAGTCATAGTCTGCCTCCCCGTCAGACTCTGCTATTTTGATTCCTGAATAACCTATGAAGGCAGGGCTCAGATGCCTGCTCAGGAAAAAGTCAATGTAGTTTTTGTATATGCTAATACCGTTGTCTTTATTGTACAACGCAGGGAAGTTGTTACTGTAGAATTTTTCCCACCAGCCTCTTCCAAATCCTATCGCCGACCTCAGGCTGACCCGTACGGGGAAAATAACTTTGCCGACTTCCATTTCTATTGGCACCTTCACAGTAGAAAGACCTTCAGGAGTTATTGTTATAGAACCCTTATATTTGCCCGGGGCAGTTTCCGGAGGGATTTTTATGTTTGCCCACAGTGTCCTGACCTCGTTTTCAGGGATGTTAAAATCAAAAAGCGGGAGGAGGGGGTCGGGAAACCAGTTGTCTCCCTGAGATTTTACATAACCTACTACATAGATTTCAATTGCCTCAGCAGGGATTTGTCCTTCTGAAGAAGTTAAAGGAGTTGTTGCAAGGGAAATTCTTTCAAGCGCCTCCTTTCTGCCGGGTATGATAACTGCCTGAAAACTTTCAATCTCGTTTTTAAGCCCCTGTAGTTCAATGGCTGAAGGATATAAACCGAGGGAATTGAGAAAATTGGAGGAGAGCATTTTAAGTTTTGCCCTTTCCGGGAAGACTTTTTCGTCAGGGAGCAAGGGAACGATAAAAAAGTCATTCTGACGGCTGAGCTTATTCACTGCATCTTCTATCTTTTTTTGCCTCTGTGCAACAGGGGTAATAAAGCTTTCTTTTTTTCTGTCAGATATTAGGATCTTTCCATACAAAATATTTCCGTCTGTCTTATGACCTAATCTTATTTCTTCATCTTTTGTAAAACTGACAGCTCCCTTTTCTTCCGATGCGACCTGTTTCCCGTTAACGAAGACTTTATAGCCTTCTTCACCCCATACATAAGCAATATGATGCCAGTATTCTCCCACAAGCCATCCTCCCTGGGGGTTGACCAGGGCATTTACCCTGCGGTCAAACCCTTTCCCCGCATAACGCGTAGTCAGCATATGGTGATACATAGGGTATGAGTTAAACGAAAAACTTTTCCCTTTTATCCATAAAAGAGAACCAGAAGGCAGGTTGCCGTGAATCAGAAGTTCAATGGTTCCTTCTTCGGCATTTAGCAGTTCACCGGGAAGGGAGAGATAACTTTCTTCCCCCCTGGTGGAAAAGCCGTGTTTTTCCCGGAATAATATGTCACCTTCCTGTCTTGCTGATATTTCCTGAAGGCTAAACGGACTGTCAAGCAGGATGGCTTTTTCAGTTGAGTGTAAGGTGCAGAATGTTAAGGCAGACAGGAAAAGGGACAGCTTTACGACAGTTTTCATTTTTTTATCTCCTCCGTTTCTGAAAATATCATATCCAGTAGTTCCCCTATTTTGTCTCTGTATTTTAATACTTTTTCTTTATCCTGAGTATAGCGTTCAGATGCTTCAGTGTGTATTAAATCCGTTTTTATTATTTCTCTGGGGATTTCAAGTAGCCCGGAATATTTCTTGTAATCCGGATTTTTTTGGGCCTGCTCTTCCAGAAGTTTAAGATAGTCGTAGTCTTCAATGCCGTCCCGCAGAACTATAAGCCTTATGGAAGGCAGAGGCTCCCAGTAAGTATTTGCCTGTTGTTCTCCTTCATATCCTTCAGGCCATTTTCCCGGATAAAGCAAGACCCCGTTTCCATTGAGGTTACCATAAACGCCGGGGTTTACGTTCCACGGGGTTTTTGCTGAAGAATACTGAAGGTTTTCCTCGCTTAAATTCCACTTCCACCAGAAATCGCTTCCCCAGTAAAGGAATCCATTAATCCTGAATTTGTAGTTTAACCAGGGTATAATGCGCCCGGCAATGGAAGGATAATCAATGAAGATATTGGGGCAGGGATGAGTGGGGTAGCCGCTTGCGTACCACCATGTTTCCTCGCCTGCTTCCTGCCTTTCCCTGAGTTCTGCAGGGTCATATTCACACAGATGCGGACACCATATATCCACGTATCCATGAAGTTCCCTGTCCGGGTAGATGGTCAGCAGTCTTTTAATAGACGGAACGGTTTTATGCAGCTGCTCAAGCCAAATTTTCAGCTGCGGGAAGATTCTTGACGGAGGTTCATCGTAGCAATAGAACAAGGCCTTGTCTTCCCATGCCTGTTCTTTTAAGAATTCTGCATAAGACTGGAGAAAATGAAAAAATTCCTTGTTTTCAAATATAGTTATATCAACACTTCTGTCAAATCCGCAGATGGAGAAGGCTGTAAGCCCTTTCTGGATAAAGTGTCCAAGGGTTTTCTTTATTTCCGAAAAATCATAGGTTCCGTCCTCCTGTTTCAGTGCTTTATATGCATCTCCCCTGAATTCCGACAGTGCGTTATAAGGAGAAAGCTTGTATTTAAGGAGGGTATCTGCAACTGTTTTTGCAAATGGGTTATCGCGGGGAGAACGGCTGTTGCCTATAAGGGTTCGCATGTACGGAGTTTGCGGGAGGTTGAAATTCCAGACTTCCATTTCAACGGCAACGGCGTCTATTTCCTCTCCGTCAAGAAACACCTTAACATTTGAGGTATATGTGCCCGGTACTGTTTCCTTCGGGGTATAGACGCTTATCCATACCGGCTGGACTTCCTCCTCCGCAACATCAAATCTGTTTCCTGGTATCAGGGGGTCAGGCCACCATCCTACATATTCAGTCTTATACATCGGTTTTTTTGTTTCCACATAACCCACCTGGTATATCTCAACATTTTCTTTGCCGAATTTACCGGGCCCTTTAAAATCTGCAATTTGAATCTCCGCTTTTCCTGCCTCTGCGGGTATCAGAATTATCTGGAAATTTTCCCATTCGTTACCGGCAGTCTTCAGAGCAACCCGCTTACCGCCGTCAATAGAGTTTATTACTTCCTCAGGAAGCATCTCTTTTTCCATAAATATTTTTTCAAAACTGTCGGCAATGCCCGCCAGGCATCTCTTGCCTTCAATCTTTTCCTGCAGGAGAGAGAGTTTTCTCTGCTTTTCAGCCGCCCTCTTTGCCTTCTCTTCTTCAGCCGCCTTTTGCTTCAGCCTGTATGCTACTATTGCCGCTTTATGAATCTCTTCCGCAGAGGCAGCGCTCCTGCCCTGTACCCACCGTATGCTGTTTGACAGCAGTTTTTTTTCTCCTTCGGAAACTGTGCCTTCCAGCCCCGGGCTGAAACCCATGAAAATTGCCCGGCCTTTGCCTGTTTCCCCTGCCACAAGAATGGGTGCTCCGTTTTCGTTTTCTCCTAAAACCTTTCCTTTTTCTCCTGGCTGCAAAAGTATATGGTCGTAGTAACTATGCTGGAATTTTTCCCCGAGGTTTTTTGTAAGCGGATGGGTTTTATCTCTCACAAAACATATATTGTAATTTGCCTTTTCAAATCCCTGCGCTATCCAGGGAAAGAGGGATTCTTTTATTTCGTACCTGAACCCGCAGCTGTCGTGGGTAACTATAAAACCCCCTCCTGCTTTAACGTACTCCCGGATTATTTCACGGAAAAACGGTTCTTCTCCGTCAAATTTAATGGTAACCGGCAGTATAAATACATTGTATTTTGCAAGTGTCTCTGCATTAATTCGGGAGATAATATCTGTTTGTGGGAAACTTTGTTTCAGGACATCTGCAAAGGTCTTACTGCCGAGCCCCTTTTCATAGACCCCTATGCTGATGTTTCCCTGCAGGGGATAAAGCGGTATGCATATCCAGAAAAAGACCGCTGTTATGATATGCCATCTCATGTTGTAGCTCCTTATTATGGGGCATGGAATGTTGCAAGTGACCTTCTTAATTGTCCATCCCATACAATGAACGGGTCAAAAGGTATCCTGTCCGCCTTGTAAGGCACCCATTGTGTTGTAGTCAGGTTTGCGTCAAGAATCTGTTTTTTCGTCCATGTTCTTGCATGCCCGTCGGCATATACCACGCATCTTGTAAAGTTATCTGCATATCTTCTGTCAAAGTTGATATTGTCAAAGACCGCCTCATGTAGAACCCAATCGTAGTATTGAAATATAGGGTCAAAAAAAAGCGGCATGGAAGACGGGTGTCTCTTTGTCAGTCCCGGTGCCCACGGGTATGTATCAAAGTCATAACCGCCGTAAGCAACCCAGTGGTTATAAACATAGCATAACCAGGGATAGGCATCCCTGCACCTGGGGGAGGCGGTATCTGACTGTGCTTTTATCATAGAATGTGTTTTGGGGCAGTGCCATAATTCGTCATTATCTGCGTAGTCGTTAAGATATGTTCTCACATTATCAACAAAAGCCGGGTCGTTGGGATAGACAGATGCTGCTATCAGCGGCGGAAAGTTTTCTTCATAGTCCTGCGTGTACATTATGGCAGAAAGTGCCAGCTGCTTAAGGTTATTTATGCAACCGGTTGTTAAAGCTTTTTCTCTCACTCTTGAGAGAGCAGGCAGAAGCATTGCCGCCAGTATTGCTATGATGGCTATTACCACAAGCAACTCTATCAGCGTGAACCCTTTCCCACTATTTACTTTTTTCCTGTCCATAGATTCCTCCTTATGCCCGTTCTAAAACGGCAGATTTTGCGGTTCCTGTTGATTCTCGGATAATCAGTTCCACAGGCAGGGATGCCTTCTGTGTTTTTTTTGTCTCATATCCGCCTTCTATTTTGTTGATGATGATTTCTGCAGCTTTTTGTCCCATTTGAAATTTTGGCTGATTTACAGTAGTAATGGAGGGGTGTGATTTCCATGTCAGATCCAGGTTGTCAAATCCTACAACTGAAAATTCCTCAGGAACCGCAGTATTTAATTCCATAAGTCTTTTTAAGCACCCTGCTGCAATGTCGTCGTTAAGGCAGAATGCTGCTGTTACATCAGGGTTTTCTTCCAGCACTTTTTTGATAAGCGCATATCCTGTTTCAAAACCTCTTTCTTTGCTGTGAAAGATTAGATTTTTATCAGGTGTAAACCCGTGTTTCCATAAGGCTTTTTCGTATCCTTGTATTCTTTCTAAGACTGATGTTGCCGCCGGTTCGCTTAAGACACAAATTTTACGGTGTCCCAATTCCAGCAGGTGGTTTGTGGCAATGTATCCTCCCTGTATGTTATCTGAAATGACATAAGGCACATTAAATTCGGGCAGGTACCGGTCAATAAAAACAAAAGGAATTTTTTCTGCAAATAATTGTCCGTAGTGGGAATGATTGCAGTTGCCTGTGGCAGGTGCGACAATAAAGCCTGCAACAACATCTTTGTATCTCAAAAGATAGCCCTTCTCCTTTTCGTTAAGGTTTCCCGTATCGCAGAGCAGGAGTTTATATCCTCTACTGTCAAGTCTTGACTGGATGCCTTTCAGGATATCCCCGAAAAAGGGGCGGGATACGTCAACAAGAAGGACCGCTATGGCTTTTTTATCTCTGCTGCTGATTGACGGCTTAACCACTTCAGTTCCATAACCGCGTTTCCTTGTTATGTATTTTTCCTTTTCAAGACAGGCAAGCGCCTGCCTGACTGTTACCCTGCTGACCTGGAAAATTTCAGAGAGATAGTGTTCAGAAGGCAGCATCTCGTTGTTTCTATACTCTCCTTTTTCAACGCGGTCTTTTAAATGCCTGTACACTCGTCTATACAGAGGAACTGGATTGTCTTTGTCTTTTAAGCTCATAATACAAGTATAACACATATTCA
>CAYORP010000199.1:0-10044 GCA_964406415.1 uncultured bacterium | reverse complement strand
GGGACAGAAAGGATGGAAGTTTCTTCTCGCTTATCTGAACAACCGCATCAAGGTCATAGGTTGCGCGCGGGACAGCCCATGCGCTTACGGCGATTCCGCCTATGAACATTATGTCTATTTCGGCTTTATCTGCAAGAAACAGTATTCTCTTTATCAATTCAACAATTTTATTTGAAATCATTTTGTTACCATACGTGCAAGAACCCTCCGCTTCATAATTTGCTTCTCACATAAACGTTTCTTCTGCAGAGAATCAGTCTGGATGGAATCAGCGATAAGAGACTTCCCTGCTTGCAGTAATTCAAGCGAAAGGTCGCACAACTCAAGCCATTCAGAGATTCTTTCCTTTATTGATGGGTTTTGATGATGTTTCATTTAGGTATATTTTAGCGAATGAACACATATCCGTCAACCAGCACATCTGCATAATATCCATAAATCATTCCTGCATGATGAATGGTCTTTCAATGAGAAGTTATTGTTACAGCAGATATTTTCTTTCTTGTTATTATCTGTAGCCCAGTTCTTTTTCGGTTTCACTGATTGCTTCTTCTATTATTTCTATTCCTTTTGCCGCCACTTCCTTGCTCATAATAATCGGGGGAGAGAGTCTTAGTATGTGACCGGCAGGCACCCATGCCACTCCTTTTTTGAACGCCTTCTGATATACAAGTTTACCGGCTTCTTCAAAAGGTTCTTTCGTTTCCCGGTCCTTTACAAGTTCTATTCCAAGCAAACATCCTTTTCCTCTCACGTTACCCACAATGGGATGCTCTGTTTTTATCTTCTCAAGGAGGGATAGAATATAGTTACCCAGTTGAGCGGAATGCTCCAGAAGATTTTCCTCTTCAATAACCTCTATAGATGCCAGTGCCGCGGCGCAAGCCATAGGATTGCCTCCGTAACTGGTTGATGCGGAAATCTTCTCCAGAGAGTTTTTATACTTATCTGACACAATCATTGCTGTAATTGGGAACCCGTTACCAAATGATTTTCCAAGTGTAAGAACATCTGGAATGGTATTCCAGTGTTCTATTGCAAACATCTTTCCTGTTCGTCCCATACAGGTTAAAACCTCATCAGCCATAAGAAGAATGTTATATTTATCGCACAACTGTCTGATTTTCTGTATCCATCCGTCAGGAGGTACCACCGAGCCGGCCCATCCCTGTATAGGTTCAAGTACAATCCCTGCGACCTGTCCTGATGTCTCTTCTTTTAAAATCGTCTCAATATAGTCAACACAGTAAAGACCGCAGTCTGGATATTTCATCTTAAATGCGCACCTGTAGCAGTACCCCCTCGGAACAAGGAAAAAACCAGGTGCGCGCATACCCTGGGTTTTATCAACCCTTGCAAGGCTGACAGCCCCCATTGTTTTGCCGTGGAAGTCCCTGTGAAATGATATAAATTCAAACCTGCCTGTTATCGCCCGCATTGCTCTCAGACCTGCCTCCACTGCAGTTGTACCGCTGTCGTAAAACTGTATGCCTTTAAGGTCCCCCGGCGTTATGCTGGCAAGTTTCTCAAGGAGTTTCATTTTAATGGGGGTGGTGAAGTCATGACAGTTCATAAGTGTTCTTGCATGCTTTACAACTGCTTCACTTACCTTAGGATGACAGTGCCCGAGGCTTGTTACGTAGATACCGGAAGAAAAATCTATGTAGGTATTTCCATCAACATCGGTCAGCGTACACCCGTGTCCTTTCTCAAAAACCACAGGAAACAAACGTACCTGACTTGAATATCCTTTCATATACATACTCGCCCTGCCGTGATACTCCTGCGACAACGGCCCCGGAGGCGTTATTTTCACATCCGGCACGCTCTTCAAATCCACATCTGCCCAGTATCCCATTGCTATTTCTCCTTTATTGTAAAAACCATCCCTCTACCAGAAATGATACAGAAAATTTCTGGAAGCCGGCGCGTTGAGGGAAGCAGTCCGAGCACAATTAGCGGAAGGACAGTCCCAAAACTTGGGTTTGGGAAAGAGGGAAACCCACCCCGTTTCAGAGAGGGTGGAAGGGGCATCGCCGCCCCGGGTTTATGTCTTCTATGGGGCTTCCCCTTTCCTCAAACACTTAGTTTTGTCTGTCCTGGAGCGTCGTGCGAGAACTGGCTTACCTTATAAGCCACATCCCAGAGCAAGAAGGGCGGCACCCCGTCCTGCTGCCTCACTTACACCGGGCAGCACTACCTTTATACCCGTCTCCTTTTCAACCAATGGAGGCAACAACTTTTCCCTTGTACCCCCACCCACCATCAAAAGACGCCTCACCTCAATCTTATCCTGTAATACTTCAAGACGTTCCTTAACCGTCAGCGCCAGAGACCGCATAGTGGCATAATATATCTCATTGCCGGTATCTGACAGACTTATGTTCGTTATAGAGCCTCTTTCCTGCATAAAATCGGTTACGACTTTGATACTGCTGTCTTTATTTATATCTGCAAAATCCCCTGTTTTGATGTTATCCCTTATCCAGTCAAGTACCACTCCGCCGTTGCTTATTGCCGCCATCAGTCCGTAGTTTTTCTCACGCAGATGCCTACCGGGGAACCATCCACTATTCGGTATGAAGACCGTCTCATCAGTTATAACCAGCAGAGCCCAGGCCGTCCCGCAGGAGAGAAGGCAATCACCTCTGTTTACCGCTCCCGCTCCAAGAGATGCACAGTACTGGTCATGCCCTCCTGCAACAACAGGTATGCCAGACGGCACATCCAGGTCTCTCGCCGCCTTTTCAGTAACCCTTCCACCCACACAGTCAGATGGAATTACAACAGGTAGAGATTCTTTACCTATACCTGCCAGCGAAAGCATCTTCTTATCCCAGCAGCCCTTAACGATGTTGAAGAAACAGGACATCTGCGCCGAGGTTGCATCAAGAAAGAACCTGCCCGTAAGTTTATAATTGAGATAGTCTGCAACAAATGACAGTCGCCCCGTTCTTGAGAAAACCGATGGTTCTTTCTCTTTCAGCCAGAGGAAAACTGAAGGAGGAGACCAGCCGCTTAAATAGTGTCCCGTCTTATTAAAAAAATAGACCTTACCGTACTCACGGTTAAGATTCTTAGATATGGATGCCCCCCTGTTATCCAGCCATGTTATCCCCGGACGCAATGGTTTAAACCTTTCGTCAAGCGGAACAAAGGTGCCGCCCTGACTGCTGACTGCTATTGCCTCTATATCTTCTCTTTGCCAGTTAATATTGTTGCGTAATTTTTCTGCAGATTTAACAAGAGCATCCCACCAGTATTCCGCTTTCTGTTCCACCATACCGGAAGATTTGTAAATAATCTTCGTAGGATGAGATGCGGAGGCAAGCAACTCTGATTTGTCGTTAAACAGGAATGTCTTTGTATTCGTTGTTCCGCTGTCAAACGCCAGTATCATTATATTCCTTTACCCATCCCCCTCATCCTACCCTTTTCCCCGAATGGGTAGAAGGAAAAGAGGAGAGGAGGGTGAGGGGTCATATCTCCACCAAAGGTACCTTCTTAATATCGCAGAAAAAACGAAGTTTCCTGCGGACATCACCTTCTATCAATGCCAGGTGATGGGTACCTCCCTCTTTGCTGTAATCAGTGAGAAAATCCTCAACATTCCGTTCGGGTTTTATGAAAAAATGGGGAGTGTTCATTGTTTTCAAAGGCTCCCTATCTTCAACCTCAACAAGACTGGAGATAAACTTCAAACCTCCACCATATTCTCCCGCAAGATTTAAAAGGGTATACCTGCCGGGCTTTATACTGAAAACAGGGACCACTGACGGAATTCTATTCCCGAGTTGCATTCTGTTCAGAACGAGCCTTACCGGTCCGTCTCTCCTCAACCCTATGTTGGACTCTCCCATATGGGAGATAAATATACGGGAATTTTTGTAGTCCGTCGTGAACATCTCGGTAAACGTTGCCCTGTTATCCGAAAGTAGGTGTCCAAGCAAAACAGCCGTTGCAGAATATATATCTCCTTCGCCTCCATATCCCAGCCCATTCTTCATTAAACAGGAAATCCCCAAAAAGGGCATCGGCATTTCTTTGCCCATCCCTTCAAAGTTTACCGCCAGCGCAGACAGACCTTTTTCCTTCACAATTGTATCAAGGAACTGAACGGACTTAAGGGCATTTAACCTTACTTTACCGTCTATCTTTCCTGACCAGGACACATCAACAGGCAGGTATTTTGCCGCCACCTCTCTTTCAGAAAATTTGAATCTGCTAAACTTACGAAGTTCTGAATTTTCAATCTCCACCGTAACCGGTCCCAGAACAGAATCCAGAACTTCCGGTGTAATGGCAAAATCTCCCATCTGCGGAAAGATGCTTCCTATCCTGCCTATCCGCGCGGATGATACTCTTGATACAGAATGGGCAGTTACACACCAGTCATTTACGGCAGAAAGTGCCTTTTTATCCCTGTAATGTCCTGTGACGATTGAAAAATCTATTTTTTCTCTCAACAGCACACTGGCTAAATCCTGTACTCCATGCATCCCGTGGTTTTCAAGCATTTCCTGTTCTCCGAATCTATTGTCTATCTCTGCAATTTTCTGGGTATTCCATATAAGCAGCGGAATTTCAGTCTTTCTTATTGCATTTAAGATTTCAAGGCTCTGTGAATAAGAAAGAAAAACAAGGATTATACCGTCAACCTTCTGCTTTTCAAAAAGGCGGAAACCTGCCCCAATGGTTCTCCTGTCATATGCAAGCGGATAGTGAATTGTTTCAAATGTTTTTGAAAGTAGTGCTTTCAACTCTGCAGAAAATTGCTCAAGGTAGGGCATCAGCGCAGGTATATTTTTTTTGTAAAGGCTCAGGGTTAATCCCATAAGCCCTATCTTAACATTACTCATCTTTCATCTTCCTCCAGTTGTGCAATCTTCACCTCAAACCCGGCTTTCTTTATTTTCTCCAGTTCTTTCCTGTCTGCGCGCGAATCAGTGATGAGTCGCTTAAAAATATTTTTGCCCTTAATGTTCCCGTACGAAATAAGCGACTCTTTTCCTATTTTTGAGAAATCCGCCACCACATTTACCACACGTGTCTTTTTCATAACTGATTCTTCCATCCCTGCGGTTACCGTGTCAGTCGTAGTAAGTCCCTTATCTCCCGATATACCATCAACCCCAAGAAATACCTGGTCAAAAGCAAGTCTTGC
The DNA here is from genome assembly GCA_964406415.1 of uncultured bacterium. GTDB lineage: Bacteria > Ratteibacteria > UBA8468 > B48-G9 > JAFGKM01 > JAFGKM01. The sequence goes on along the minus strand of CAYORP010000199.1, from coordinate 4,880 downwards.
AATTTCTTCACCTGAAAAGGGACCTGAAAAGTCCATCAGTTCCTTCCTTAAGAATCCGCCGAGGACAAACACCTTTAAATCGTCTGTTCTGGAAAGTTCCGAAACCACGGGGAGGGATGTTGTCACCACAAGAAGATTCTTGCCGCTCTGGAGAAGAAGTCTACTTATTTCAAGGGTTGTTGTACCGGTGTCCAAGAATATTGTTTCTCCACTGTTTATAAGGTCGTATGCCGCCTTCGCAATCGCTTTTTTTTCAGCAAGGTTCTTCTTTTCTTTTTCTCCAAAAAAGAATTCTGCTGATATACCGTTTTCCCTTTTAACAGCACCTCCATAGGTTCTGAACAGAAAGTTCTCCTTTTCAAGTTCTTCAAGATACCGACGCACCGATACTTCAGAAACATGAAATAAAGAAACCAGTTCCGATACCGAAACCTGTTTTTCCCTGCTTAACAATTCCTTTATTTTGTCCTTTCTCTTTATACTGTTTATTCCCATTTGACAAGATTTTATAATAATGTTATTATTCTGTCAAGTTTACTTTCGTTTCGTAACTAAATTTTCTGTAGATGTGGAATTTATCCCACAAATCGGGAGAGTACCTATGAACGGTAGAGAGATAAAGATTAAAAAACTCTTTTCAAAAGGTAACGTGGTAATCATCGCCTGCGACCACGGAGAGTTTGACGGGCCCATCCAGGGAATGATAAACCTACGCGAGACCGTTTCAAAGATAAACAGCAGGGTTGACGGGGTTTTGTTAAGTCCCGGGATGATAAAGCACACAGCTGAGTATTTTTCAAAAAGGAATTCACCGGTTATAGCCGGCAGGTTAAACTGGAATACCGTTTACTGTTTTCACTGGAAATACAATGAATCTGTTTCGGTTGAAGCATTCTCCCCACAGGAAGCACTATCCCTCGGAGTTGAAATTGCCCTGATATCTTTAACTCTTAAAACAGGCAGTGAAAAAACAGACGCAGAGAACGTAAAAATCTTCCGCGAGATGACTGCAGAATGTCACCGCCTCGGGATGCCTGTCATCGGTGAATATTTTCCGCCTTATAGTGAAACACTCAGTTCTGAAGAAATGCATCAGCAGATAAAAACAGGCAGCCGTATTATTGCTGAGTTGGGAGCGGATATGATAAAAACCTTCTACACGGAAGGATTCAAGGAAGTGGTTGCAGGCTGTCCTGTCCCCATATTTGCACTCGGCGCCTCAAAACTGCCAAAACAACTGGATGCGCTTAAACTTGCATATAATGAGATAAAGGATGGTGCAAAGGGCGTTATCTTCGGGAGAAACGCCATACAGGTGCCTGACCCGTCTAAATTCCAGTCAGCACTTATTGATGTCGTTAAAAATAATTTAGCACCTGAAGAGGTAGTAAAAAAGTATTCTCTAACAGAATAACACAGTGAGCAATACAAAAAGTTAGTAAATGGATATCAGTCCTAACTGGGAGTGGTAAAGGAGAAAAATGAAAACAAGGATTATGAAGATTTATTTTGATTGGGATAAACCGATTACGGGATGGACGTGGGATGTAGAAAAAAACATGAAAGAGGCGGAAGAGCATTTGAAGAATATTCAGGATAGGTTAGGTAATAACATTGAGTTTGTGAATGGTGGTATTGTGAAGAATGTGGGTGATGTTAAAAGATTACAAGAAAAGATTAAGGGGGTTGATGGAATCCTAACTTTGAAGGTAACTACATGTTTCCCCAGGGATGCATTCACTGAGATACTGAATTTTGATATACCTACCATATTTTTTTGTTCTTTCTACAGTGGTAGTGGATGGCCTGAACTCCTGGGAATAGCGAGGGACAGCAAAAGGAGAGTAGATTATATTTTCAGTAGTGATTATAATGAAATTATCAGAAGGCTAAGATTAATTGATGCTGTGCGTAGAGTAAAACAAACGAAGCTCCTTGTCGTTTCTGAGAGTTTAAATGAGGAGTATGTGGAAAAAGCAAAAGAAAGGTTTGGGCTGGAGTTTAAAAGAATAGACTTTCAACAACTTCAGAAAGTTTTTGATTCTATAGATTTTAGAGAGGCAGAAGAAGACACTTCTCAATGGATAGAAAAAGCAGAAAAGGTAGTTGAGAAAGAGGTAAATAAAGAGGAGATTATCAGGTCCAGCCGCTTATATCTGGCAATAAAGAAACTTTTTGGAGAAGAGAATGCTAATGGTATAGCAATAGACTGTCTGGGAGGATTTGCAAACAAACTACTTCCTGCCTATCCCTGCCTGGCATTTTCCAAACTTGATGATGAAGGACTGACCGGTACCTGTCAGGCAGACTTAAACTCTGCACTGACAAAAGTAGTTATAGGGAATATAGCAGGCAAGCCCGGTTTTGTCAGTGACCCGGAGATAGATGTTTCAACCAATCTTGTGGCGCACTATCACTGTACTGCTCCGACAAAGATGGATGGTCCATCAGGTTTAAGTCAACCATATATTATAAGGAGCCATGGGGGTGACTACAAGGGAGCTGCACTACAGGTTAAGATGAAACTCGGACAGAAGATAACTATGGCAAAACTGGTAGGATTGGATAAGATGTTAATCTCAACAGGTGAGATTGTTGGTAATGCCGAGAGACCCGACTTGTGCAGAACACATTTCACTGTAAAGGTAGAAAATGCCAGAAAGATGCTGGATACCTGGTCATATGGAGACCACAGGGTGATATTCTATGGAGATTATGTTGAAGATGTGGGAATTATTGGTAAGTTCTTAAAATTTGAGTTATTCAGAGAAGGCTAGGTTAATATATCACTACAGGTAAGGAGAAAAAGAATAATGAAAAAGATAAGGGTAGGGGTGGTAGGAGTGGGAAGAGGTTCAGGTTTTGCAAGGGGTGCAGGTCCGCATCATGGTATGGAACTGGTTGCGCTTTGCGACCTGTGGAAAGAAAAATTAAACCGTGTGGGAAAAGAACTCAAAGTGGCGACATATACCGACTACGACAGATTTCTTGAGCATGAGATGGACGCGGTGATACTTGCGAATTACTTCCATCAGCATGCACCTTTTGCAATAAAGGCATTGAAGGCAGGAAAGAATGTTATGAGTGAAACATCCGCCTGCTTCACGCTTGCCGAAGGAGTGGAACTGGTAGAAACGGTTGAAAAGACCGGTAAGCTTTATATGTTTGCGGAAAACTATCCATACACCCGTTACAACCAGGAGATGCGGAAATTATACGGAGAAGGGACGGTTGGCGAGTTTAAATACGGGGAGGGCGAATACGTCCACCCTATGGACCCTGTGTTCACAAATACCATCGCTCCCGGGATAAACCACTGGAGAAACTGGTTGCCCGCAACCTACTACTGCACACACTCTCTGGCACCGATTATGTTCATCACGGACACCCGCCCGGTGAAGGTCAACGGGTTTGTAATTGCACACGATTTTAATGACGACATACACTTCGGCAAAACGGTCAGGCGCAACGACACCGCTTCCTGCATAATAGTCCGGATGGACAACGGAGCGGTCGTTAAACTTCTTCAGTACGGGTTAAGAGGCGAGGGTTCCTGGGTGAGGATACACGGAAACAAGGGGCTGATGGAAAACCTGCGCTTCGGGAACCAGAATATGCTGAGGGTACGCAAAGAACCTTACGACAAGGGAGAATATGAACCTGAAGAAAAGATATACCTCCCGGAGTTTCCTGAGCATGCAGAGAGAGCAAACAGGTCAGGACACGGAGGCGGCGACTTTTTTATGAACTATCACTTTTCAAACGCCATAAGGACGGGTAAACAACCTTACTTTGACGTTTACAGGGGAGTTGCAATGTCCATAGTGGGCATCCTGGCATACCGCTCGGCGCTGAACGACTCCAACGCACTTGAGGTGCCCGATATGAGGAAAAAATCCGAGCGGAAAAAATACGCATCGGACGACTGGAATCCTGACCCTTCAAGGCATAAAAAGGGATACCCCTTTCCCAGCATACTGGGAGATATAAAACCCCCAAAAGAAGGACTCCGCTTTGCCCGGAAAATATGGAAAGAAATCGGATACAAAGAATAATGAAAGACCCCGGTTTTTCCCTCTCCCCGGTGGGGAGAGGGTAGGTGAGGGGGATTGGAAAGATGAATCTTTTTGAAGTAAAACCGATTGATGAAAGGTACTATACGGAAAAAATCAGGGATATTCTGCCGGATGAGATTATTGACATCCACACGCATATATGGACGGGCGATTACAGCGAAAAATCAAATCAGGGGAAAAGGGTGGTAACATGGCCTTCCCGCGTGGCAGCAGAAAATCCTGTGGAAGACCTTCTGGAGACATACAGGTTGCTACTGCCCGGAAAATCTGTTACCCCTCTTGTTTTCAATATGCCTACAAAGGGAGAAGACCTTGACAGACTCAATGAATATGTTAAAAGGTCGGCAGAGCAATATAACCTGCCATCCTTAATGCTTACAAAGCCTCTATGGACAGGAGAAGAATTGGCACAAAAACTCAAAAAGGGCAGGTTTGTTGGCGTCAAGTGCTATCTTACCTTTGCTCCTGCCTGTATACCTGTGAAAGAAATACGCATATTTGATTTCATTCCCCACCACCAACTTGAAGTACTCAACCGACAGGGCAGGATACTCCTTCTTCACATTCCGAGGGATGGACGGCTGAAAGACCCTGTAAACCTTGCCCAGATGCTGGAGATAGAAGAGAGATATCCGGATATTAAACTTATCATAGCACATGTTGGCAGGGCATACTGTCCGGAAGACATGGGAGATGCCTTCACTGTCTTAAAGGACACAAAAAAGATGTATTTTGAGTTATCCGCAAATACCAATGAAATTGTCTTTCGTCAACTGATAGAGACAATGGGACCGGAGAGAATTA
>CAYORP010000198.1:0-8363 GCA_964406415.1 uncultured bacterium | reverse complement strand
ACGAAAACGGAAAGAAGAAGGGTAACCAACCAGTCCTTGGACTCTTCCTGAGAAACCAATTTTGCCCCGCATTTTACGCAAATTTCCGCATTCGGATCGGTGGGGGCTCCGCAGTTCTGGCAGTATTTTTTTCCGCTCTTTGGTGGAACACCGCAGGCAGGACATACTACTGCCTTTTCATCCACTTCTTTTCCACAGTTTCTGCAGTACATATATACCTCCTTTACTCCGTTTTCACCCCGCAAAGCACAACAGTCAGTATTCTATTCCTTTTCTTGCCTTTATCCTTGGAAAGGGGTGCTTCACCATTTTCATCTCTGTAATAAGGTCCGCCCTTTCCATTATTCCGTTTGTAATACCCCTGCCTGTAAGTATAACTTCTGTTGTGCGGGATTTTTCGTCAAGCATCTTCAAGATACTGTTTTCAGTGAGGAATGTGTCGCGTACTGCTATGAGAATCTCGTCAAGAATAACGACATCATAATTATTTTTCCTTATGATATCCAAAACTTTGGTTTTCCAGTCTCTTTGAAAATTCTCCTTGTATCTTTTAAGGTCTTCTTCTGAAAAATATTGAAAGGCAGGGTGCATGGGGGCGAGGTTGTATATGTGGATATTTTGTATATTTTTCAGGACCGGGAGTTCCCCAGAAACCGGCTTTTTGAAAAACTGAAAAAACCCGACTTTTAGACCTGCCCCTGCGGCTCTTAAAGCCAATCCTACTGCTGCAGTAGTTTTCCCTTTGCCGTCACCGGTATATACCTGAACCAGTCCTACGTTAAGTCTCCGTCCTCTATTGTTCATCTTTAATGACCACCGGTTTGCCTGTTTCTGCTGATTTATAGATACCTTCTATTATGCTGACGACTGACAGAATCTCATGTTTTTTTGTTATCGGTTCCCTGTTTTCCCTTATACATTCAATAAAATGCTCAGCCTCTTCTTGAAATGCATTGGATGCAGGAACGGCAGGAATTGTATCTGTCAGGACACCTCTGTTTTCAGAATATATCCTCAGAGGATTTTTTGAATCCAAAGGGTCAGGTATCTGCACACCCGCTCTGGTACCGAAAAGACTTCCTTTCAGCCCTACTTCTGAGTTTCCAGCCCAACTGGCTTCAATGAAGAGTGTGGCTCCATTTGAAAGTTTAACAAATCCCGCCGCAAGTTCTTCAACCTCCATTTTACCGGATGCTTTATCCCCTTTCCTTGTTTCCGCTGGAGGCCATCCGCCGTCAGTGGCACTGTCCTTGAATTTGTTGTACAGTGAACCGATTATAATCTCGGGCATCGGTGCCCCGGAAAGATACATTACCAGGTCAAGCATATGGACCCCTACGTCCATCATGGGTCCTCCGCCTGCAAGTTTTTTGTTTGTGAACCATGTTCCCAGGCCGGGGATACCCCGTCTTCTCAGATAACCTGCTTTGATATAGTAGATTTCACCGAAGTCTCCGTTGTCTATCATGGGTTTGAGCACCTTCGCCTCTCCGGAAAACCTTCTGGGGAAAGCCGCCATAAATTTTTTGCCTGTCTTCTCAGAAACGCTGAATACACTTTTTACCTCTCTGGCTGTTAAACATACCGGTTTCTCACACAGTACGTGTTTCCCTTTCTCCATTGCCTTTATGGACTGTTCCGCGTGAAACGCATTTGGTGAGCATATTACTACAGCGTCAATGTCAGAGTCCATCAGTTTCTCCCACTCTGTGAAAGTTTGCTTTATACCAAACTTCTTTGCAACATATTGAATCTTTTCTTTGTTGATGTCCGCAATTGCTGAAACCTCAACGTTTTCAACCTTCTTGAAATTTGGAATGTGCACGGTTTGTGCTATTCCGCCCGTTCCTATAATACCAACCTTTATCCTTTCCATTTAGCCTCCTCACAGTTTTTTCTTCATTGCCTTTGCTATGGGTTTTATCTCATTCATAAGGTCTGTAAACATCTCCAGCGTTATTGACTGGAACCCGTCTGAAAGGGCCTCTTCAGGTCTGGGATGCACCTCTACCATAAGTCCATCTGCACCTGCAGCAATGGCTGCTTTACTCATAGGTACTATCAAGTCCCTTCTTCCTGTGCCGTGACTGGGGTCAACAAATACAGGCAGGTGAGATTCTTTTTTTAAAACAGCCACAGCCGAAAGGTCAAGCACATTCCTTGTGAAGGTTGCATCAAATGAACGTATTCCCCTTTCACAAAGTATTACATTTTTGTTGCCCTCTTTCAGGATATACTCGGCACAATTTAAAAATTCGGTTATTGTTGCTGAAAAAGCCCTTTTCAAAAAAACGGGTTTTTTTGTTCTGCCAACCTTCTGGAGCAGACGGTAATTAAACATATTTCTTGCGCCTATCTGGAAGATATCTGCAATTTCAGAGGTCCCGTCAACGTCCTCAGTGGAAAGTACCTCTGTTATTATGGGCATACCGGATAGTTCCTTTGCTTCCTTCAGGAGTTTTAGTCCTTCAAAACCGAGCCCTGAAAAAGAATAAGGGGAGGTTCTTGGTTTAAATGCCCCTCCTCTTAAAATCTTGCCTCCCGCTTGTTTTATATAGGTGGCACTCTTTAAAAGTTGTTTCTTACTTTCAACAGAACAGGGTCCTGCAATAACCGTAAGATTTTTACCTCCAATCTCCACCCCTCCGACTTTTATAATGGTATCCTGTGGGTGGAATTCTCTGCTTGCCAGTTTATATTCTTTCAGTATGCTTATTACCTCTCCTACTCCCGGGAGAATTTTGAAAACTTCATCGGATATACCTCTGGTATCTCCGATGATACCTATAACTGTTTTTTCCGCTCCTTTGCTGATGTTAACATTGAAACCGAGCCCTCTTACCTTTTTGATAACGGCATTTGTCTGTTTCTCTGTGGCTGTAGAATCCATTATAATGATATCAGCCATATCAATTACCTCCTTTAGCCCTGATTTTTTTCTCCTATTGGATAGGACCCTAAAATTTTAAGGAAAGCACTCCCTTTTTCAAGTTTTGAAAGCGTATCCTTGATTATATCATCATCTTTATGCCCGATAAAATCAAAGAAGAAGACATAGTCCCACGCCTTCTTCTTGCTTGGTCTTGATTCAATTCTTGTCAGGTTTATTTTGTTTTCTCTGAAAGGCAGGAGTATATCGTGCAGGGCTCCGACTCTATCTTTTATTGACAGCAGAATGGATGTTTTATCTTTCCCTGTTTTGCTTGAAAAAGAAGAACCTATTACGAGAAACCTTGTAATGTTCTCCGCATAGTCTTCTATCTTTTCAGCCAGCACCCCGATTTTATAAAGACCTGCGGTTGTCAGTGGGCCTATGGCAGCAGAGTGTTTTTCTCTTCGGGCTTTCTTAACGGCCATTGCCGTACTTTCAGTTTCAGTTATTGTTACATCTGGCAGGTTGTCCATAATCCAGTTCCAGCACTGTCCTGTAGCCTGAGGATGCGAGAAAATCCTTTTCACTTTTGACAGTGAGTTTTCATTGGACAGCAGATAGTGGTGAACGTCAATAAGTATCTCTGAGGTAATCTTCAAAGAACTTTCTGTGAACATATCCAGTGTGTGGGTGACAACTCCTTCCATTGAATTTTCTATGGGAACCACCCCAAAATCCGCCCTGCCCTTTTCAACCTCAAGGAAAATGTTGTCTATGGTTTTACAGTGAAGATACCCGCTTTTTTCTCCAAATTTTTTAACCGCCGCCTGGTGAGTGAACGTTCCTTCAGGTCCGAGGTAAGCAATTCTCAGTGGTTTGAACATTCCCCTGTATATCTTAAATATCTCTTCCATTATTGATTCAATATCTTCTTTTTTCAGCGGTCCCTTATTTTCTCTGACAAGGTCCGCTATTATCTTCCTTTCTCTTGCCGGGTCAAAAGATGGAATCTTTTTGAGATTTTTGACCTCTGCTATCTCTTTTACTTTTTGAGCCCTCAGGTTAAGAAGTTCAAGCATTGTCTTATCTATTTCATCTATCTTTTTTCTGATGTTTTGTAGAGTAGACATTTTCTTTTCCCTCTCAATCTCCCTTTTCCCCCTTTGGGAAAGGGGGGTGCGGGGGATTTTTCATTTTTATCTCAGTTCCTTAAGTATTTTTTTTATCTCTCCTGTTCCTATTACCACTCCACTTTTTACCCCGCCTATGCTTTTAACAAGAACGAATCTTATCCTCCCGTCTTTCACTTTTTTGTCATATATGAGAAACCTGATAAAGTTCTCCAACCTTATCTGAGAGAATGAAAAGGGAAGCCCGAACTTTTTTACCATATCTCTTATGGAAAGGTATACATCCTTTTTGCAGAAGTTAAGTTTATATGAAAGATAAGACTCCCCCACCATTCCGAGAGCGACTGCCTCACCATGTGTCATCTTAGAAAGATATGAAATCTCAATTGCATGTCCGAGAGTATGCCCGAAATTCAGAATTTCTCTCAGTCCTTTTTTCTCTTTTTCGTCTTTTTCAACCACGTCTTTTTTTATCATAATGCTTTCTTCAATGAGCGGTTGTAAAATCCCTTTCATCTGGTTATACATCAGAACCAGTTTTCCAGAACCATTAATGGAGTTTAGAATACTGAAGATTTTTTTACTCTTGATTATCCCGTACTTTATTATTTCCGCAAATCCCTGTTTTATCTCTCTCTCAGGCAGTGTGGACAGGGTGTTAAAGTCAACATATATAAAAGACGGCTGGTAGAAACTTCCAATGAGGTTTTTCCCTAACGGCAGGTTAACGCCGGTCTTCCCGCCTATTGCTGCATCAACCTGTGCAAGTAGAGAGGTTGGGACCGAGATGTAGTTTATGCCCCTCATATAGATTGAAGATGCAAACCCTCCAAGGTCACTTACCACTCCTCCTCCCAGCGTTAGCAAAGAACTGTCCCTGCTCATCTTGTTCTTTGTACATTCTTCTATGATTTTATAGACCTGATTGAGGTTTTTAGACTTTTCACCCGGTTTGATGACTGATGTAAAAACCTCTTTTCCTGTGTCAATGAGTATCTTCTTAATTTTTTCCCCGTAGAGCGGGAATACGTTAGAATCGGTTAAGAGTATTACCTTTTTGCCGTATCTGTTCTGTGACAACCTTTCCCCTATCTTTTCAATAGGATAGCCTGCATAGACAAAATGGCTGTTTTCTCCCAGAACAATCCTGATTTTTTTCATAGGTAAGATTATATATTAAAAAGAAGGACTTAACAAATAATCAGGTCTGAATCTCTTGTAAAACCTTGTCTTTTATGCTATTTTTTAACAGTGGATATAATTGTTGAGAATACGAAGAAACTGGAAGGAGAGGTATCCATCCCCGGCTCAAAATCCCATACCATCAGGGGAGTGGTTATCGGTTCGCTGGCAGACGGTATTTCAAGACTGAAAAGACCTCTGGTGTCAGCCGATACGGCGGCATCTGTCAGGGGATGTGAGCAACTCGGAGCGAAGATAGATACCTCAGGAGACGACTGGACAATTAGAGGTTTTAGCGGGAAGCCCTGCAGGCCGTTGGAAACCTTAAATATGGCTAACTCAGGGACTTCTCTGAACCTTCTTACCGGGGTTGTCGCACTGGGTGATTTTGAAACTCTTCTGGATGGGGATGCATCTTTGAGAACAAGACCTGTTCAGTCTCTACTGGACGCACTAAATCTCCTTGGAGCAGAAGGCACCTCTCTCAAAAACAACGGGTGTCCTCCCGTAAAGATAAAGGGTAAGATAAAAGGTGGGAGAACAAGGGTTAATGGATTAAGTTCCCAGTTTGTATCATCGCTGTTGATAGCCGCTCCTCTTGCGGAAAAGGATACCTTTATTGAGGTGGTGAACATCAGCGAGGTTCCCTACATAGAAATGACACTGAAGTGGCTTGACGAACAGGGGATTGAATACGAGAGGAACGATGACCTTACCTGTTTCAAGATAAAAGGCAGGCAGAGATACAGACCGTTTGAAAAGGTAGTACCGGCTGACTGGAGTTCTGCAACCTTCTTTCTCGTGGCAGGGACAATAACAGAATCAAACCTTTTGCTGAAAGGTCTGGATGTTTACGATGTTCAGGGAGACAGGGCAGTTGTTGAATATCTGAAGAGGATGGGTGCGGATGTTAAGGTAGAGAAAGAGGGAATAAGGATTAAGGGCGGTAGATTGAAGGGTGCGGAACTGGATATGAGTAATACTCCGGATGCACTGCCCGCAATGGCAGTACTGGGCTGTTTTGCCGAGGGAACTACAAAGATTTATAACGTTGCACACGCAAGGATAAAGGAGACAGACAGGATAAAGGTTATGGCAGAAGAACTGTCAAAAATGAATGCCAGAGTGGAAGAGACAGAGGATGGTTTGATAATCCGGCACAGCGAATTGAAAGGGACTGATGTTAACGGACACAATGACCACCGTGTAGTTATGGCCTTATCTCTGGTTGGTCTCATCGCCAGCGGAATAACTAAGATAACGACTGCAGAGGCTGTGAGCGTAACCTTCCCTGATTTTGTGAAGTTAATGAAAAAATCAGGGGCGAATATTAAAATGGAGGTATAAGATGCTTGGAAATAGTTTTGGACGGCTCTTTCGCGTTACTACCTGTGGGGAATCTTACGGCAAGGGTAAGGGTTCAGGGCTTGCTGTCATAGTTGACGGTGTTCCACCCGGACTGAAGATACCAAAAGAGGTGATACAGAGAGAACTTGACAAAAGGAGACCCGGGCGCGGGAAGTTCAACAGTCCGAGGAAAGAGACAGACCAGTGTGAGATATTTGCAGGCATAGGACAGGATGGGGTAACCACAGGTGCGCCTCTGGGAATAATCGTTTATAACATAGACACGAAAAAGATTCACATTGAACAGTACAGGCAGTATAAAGACGTATTCAGGCCCGGGCATGCCACCTACAGTTTCTTTTTGAAGTATGGAGAGGCACAGGACTGGTGCGGTGCAGGAAGGGCATCGGGAAGAGAGACTGTTGGAAGGGTTGCGGGTGGAGCAGTTGCAAAGTTTATTCTTGCAAGAGAAAGGATTGAGGTACTGGCATATACGAAAGAGTGTATGGGGATACGTGCAGGAGATATGTCCTGGGATGAAATCAAGAAAAACTACAGGAAGAATGAGATCAACTGTCCTGACCTGAAAGCGGCAAAAAAGATGGAAGAGAGGGTCTCTGAAATAAAAGATGAAGGAGATACCGCGGGAGGAATTATTGAAGCGATAGTACACAATGTACCTCCCGGTCTGGGAGAGCCTGTTTTTGACAAGATTAATGCCACCATCGCCCATGCCGTGTGCAGTATCGGGGCAGTAAAAGGCATAGAGTTCGGTGCAGGTTTCAAGGTGGCAAATATGAAGGGTTCCGAAGATAATGACCAGCCGTATATGACAGAAGATGGAAAGGTTAGGTTCAGAACGAACAATGCCGGAGGGGTTCTGGGCGGTATCTCAAACGGGGAAGATATTGTGGTCAGGATTGCAATAAAACCAACGCCGACAATCTCAATAGAACAGACCTCCATTAATATGAAAAAGATGAAGGAAGAAAAACTGAAACCTATCACGAGAAGAGACCCGACGCTTGTGGGTAGAATCTATGCTGTGGCTGAGGCGATGATATCTATTGCGGTTCTGGATTCGTTGTACCTGGCAAGGGCATACGATTCTCTGGCAAGGCTGGAGGGAAAGTGGATGCAACTGAAAACCCGTTAGACCGCAAAGAAAAAACATTGTTTTCAGGTCAAATGTTCCAGTTTTGAGAGATTGCTCTTTTTGCAGATTGATAATAAACTTCTTCTTGTTTCAATCCTTGTTTTACTGGAGACCTCTCTCACACAAAACAAGGCGTGTTGCCAACATCACATTATTTTACGTTTCAATCCTTGTTTTACTGGAGACCTCTCTCACACCCTTCGTGTAGTTTTGCAATAGCCCTTTTTGCATTAGTTTCAATCCTTGTTTTACTGGAGACCTCTCTCACACCATTGTCAGAGTATCAGTTACTCAATATCAGATTAGGGTTTCAATCCTTGTTTTACTGGAGACCTCTCTCACACAACAGGCGGCAACGGTAGAGGCACCGGTTGTAACGATGTTTCAATCCTTGTTTTACTGGAGACCTCTCTCACACAACCTTGAGTATAGTAACGCAGAGGGGAATATATGTTTCAATCCTTGTTTTACTGGAGACCTCTCTCACACTTTTGAGGAATATATTGAGAACCTTATGCAGATATTGTTTCAATCCTTGTTTTACTGGAGACCTCTCTCACCCCCCCAAATACTCCGCTGAAGATATTGCCCGGATGGAGTTTCAATCCTTGTTTTACTGGAGACCTCTCTCACACTTTACGACACTCCGGCAAGTCAGGGTTATTTGCTAGTTTCA
>CAYORP010000197.1:0-8308 GCA_964406415.1 uncultured bacterium | reverse complement strand
TGAGGGTTCAACTCCCTCCTCCGGCATAGCAATCTTCATTGAAAGGGATATAGACATGATTAAAAAAAACATTGTAGAAGAGGTATCAAAAAAAACTGGACTGAATAAAACAATAGTAAAAGAGATAACGGACAAATTTCTGACGGTTCTGCTACAAGCGCTTTTAGAAGGGAAAAGAGTTGAGTTGAGAGGCTTCGGAGTTTTTGAGGTAAAAAGAGTTAAGGGGAAGAGAGGAAGAAATCCCAAGACAGGCGACGAGGTCTTTATCCCGGAAAGAGATAAGGTTACTTTTAAGGTTTCTAAGATATATAGAACTGGGAGGAAAACCAATGGGCTTTTTTAAATATCTTTTTTTTGGTTTGTTAATAATATTGCTGTTATCAATAACTGCATGTTCTTTTAAGGCAGACTTAAGGAACCCATGGGAGAGTAAAAATCTTCATATCTACAGGGGATGATAAGAGTTTAAATATTGAATTGTGAAACAAAAAAAAAGAAAAAAACGGGAAAGAATGTAAACACCCAGTTTTTTTATACAGTTATCTTGGAAATTCAAATGGTATTTCAGAAACCGCAGAAGGTCTGTAAATATAAAGATATTCGTTAAGTTTGTTAGGGGTTGAACCTCCCGCTGTTTTTTGCCACTGGCCAACCACATAGTAATAGTATACACCTAATCCAAAGAGGATTAAGGACAGTATAAAAAATACTATGCCTTTCTTTTTGTTGATTTCGGAAATCATCATCGCAAGAAAAAATCCCAAGAAACTTATTCCAATTACCACTAACGCTGTCAGATAGCCGATTTCAAATTCCATCATTCCTCCTGTTTAGAATCTACCTCTTTACGAGGGGTTAACTAAATACTATTTATTTTACTCTCCAAGTTCATATTTTACAAATCTTTTTACTTTGATGTTTTCTCCAAGTTTGGCTATTTTAGAGTCAATGTACTCTTTTACTGTTATATCTTCATCTTTTATGAATGGCTGTTCCATCAGAACATTTTCTTTGTAAAAATCCTGCATTTTGCCTTCAACTATCTTATCAATCACTGCAGATGGTTTATTCTTAAACTGTTCCTTATAGATATTCTTTTCCTGAGATAGTATTTCTTCCGGAATAGTATCTCTCTCAACCCATTTTGGGTCACTTGCAGTAATCTGGAGTGTAAGATTTTTTACAAGTTCTTTGAACTCTTTGTTTCTCGCCACAAAATCGCTTTCTGTATTGACCTCTATCAACACGCCTATTTTCCCGTTAGTGTGAACATAAGCACCGATAAGTCCTTCATCTGTTTCCCTGTGCGCTTTTTTCTGCGATATAAGCATTCCCCGCTTCTTAAGTATTGTAAGTGCTTTTTCAGTATCCCCTTCTGCTTCTTCAAGTGCCTTCTTACATTCAATTACACTTGCTGCTGTTTTATCTCTAATTTCCTTAACAAGCGCCACATCAAACTTCATTTTCCATCTCCTCAGTATTTTCAACAGCCTCTGCTGCTTCCATCTCTGTTTTTTTAGGTTTTCCCTTAGACGATTTTACTTCCTCTTTTTCTGAGTTTTCTGCTGCAGGCTCTTTCTCTTTGGTTTTTACGTCATCTTCTTTCTGTTCGGGAACTTTCTCCGGGTATTGAGATGTCATTGCGTTACCTTCCGCTATAGATTCTGCAAGTTTTGAAAGAATCAAACTGATTGATTTTAACCCATCATCATTTGCCGGTATGGGATAATCCAGAAGGTCAGGATTGCTGTTGGTATCAACCATACCCACTATTTTAAGGCCGACTTTTTTAGCCTCCCTTATTATGTTTATCTCTTTCCTGATATCTACAACGACAATAATATCAGGGTATCCAGACATATTTCTTATACCTGCAAATTTTTTGAGCAGATTTTCTTTTTCCTTTAACAAAAGAGAGGCTTCTTTTTTGGTATATAAAGAGAGTTTCCCACTATTTTCAAGTTCTTCTATCTCTTCAAGCCTTGCTATTCTTTTTCTTATTTCGTTGAAGTTGGTTAATGTCCCACCTATCCATCTATAATCCACATAGGGCATCCCTGTTTTCTCTCCTGCTGTTTTTACCGGAATCTGTGCCTGCTTTTTAGTTCCTACAAAGAGTATGGTCTTCTTGGCTGCAGCCGCCTTTTTCAAAAATTCCCCTGCTTCCTTTATCTTTTCAAGGCTTTTTTCTATATCTATTATGTAAATACCCTGTCGTTTCCCGTAAAGAAATTGTTTTATACGAGGATCAAACTGTCTTGTAGGGTGTCCAAAGTATACACCGCTTTCCAAAAGTTCTTTTATAGTGACTTCCATTTTTCCCTTTCTTATTGTCCTTTAATCTTTAAACCTGTACATATATTTTACCCAGAATTGTACTGCTGTCAAATTGAAGTTGATATTATACCAGAAAAAATTGTAAAATCAATAGGCAGGTAAAAACAAAAATAATTTTCGCCCGATTCTGAGGTAGACAAAGGAATATCAATCTAAAGGAGGTTTATGAAAATAGTCAAAGATTTTATGGTAAAAGAAATACCTGTTTTGCGTGAACAGGAATCTATGATAAAAACCATTAAGATTTTTGCCGGGTCCCACCATAACATTTTACCTGTGGTCAATAGTGCTGGTAAACTGACAGGGTTGATAAGTCTGGAAGAATTACTAAACGACCTTCTTTTTTCAAGGGAAGAGATTTCTCTGTTAGAAAAAGTTTCTTTTTTTGCAGATTTTCTGACCGATGTGGTGGAAAACGTTGGCTATATTTCTCCTCTTGTGGTGGTAAAGGATATAATGCAAACAGATGTTTTTTACGTCAGGGAGACTGACTCAATGCTTAAAGCCGCAGTTCTTATGAAGAAGAAAAATATCCACAAGTTAATAGTTATAAATTCAGGGAATATTCCAGTTGGATATATCTCAAGAAATGAGGTCTGTAAAGCTTTTCTGATGGAATAATAATATGGGTGTAAAAGCAATAATAAGTATTGTTATATTTGTTATCTGCTATTTTTTAATAGCGGTAGAAAAATCACCGAGGGTTTATGTTGCTCTTTCGGGAACGGTTGTATTGATATTATTTAAGGTTTATACTCCGAAAGAGGTTGCTTTATATGTTGACTGGGAAACAATAGGATTTCTCTTTGGAATATTTACGACTGTTAAGATTGTTGAAGAATCCGGTTTTTTTAATTATTTTTCGCTCCTGCTTGCCAGAAAACTTGATTTTAACCCTGTAAAAATCTTTATATTCTTCCCTTTACTTGCATGCTTCCTGTCAGGATTTATAGACTCTATAAGTGTTATAGTCTTTCTCGTTCCGCTGACATACGCTCTCAGCAAAATACTCAGATTTGACCCTGTTCCTTATGTGGTCGCCGAAGTTTGTCTGGCAAATATAGGAGGAGCAGGTACGCTTATGGGAGACCCTCCTAATGTAATATTGGGTTCTATGTTTTCTCTGGGCTTTACTGATTTTGTAAAACATAACTGGATTTTGAGTATGCTGGGAGCAGGTGGTGCAATATCCGTTATGTATAGAATGCACAGGAAGGCATTGTTAAAACTTAACCAGAAGATAAAAAAGGAAGAACTGAAAAAACTTGTTCCTGAAGAAGCCATAGAAGACAGATTCTTGATGAAGATAGGGTTGACCGGACTTCTTGCTACGGTGATGCTACTCATTCTCCGGGATTTTACCAAGGAGATTATGCCTCTGAACATAGCGCTTGCAAGTCTTATACCTGCTTTCACCATACTTTCTACTAAGGGAAACAATCCAAAACTCAAAAATATTCTGAAACAAATAGACATAGAAACCCTGATGTTTTTAACCGGATTATTTGTTATTGTCGGAGCAGTTGAGAAGACGGGAGTTATGCGTATGCTTGCCTCTGCAGTATCTGATTTTGCCGGTCATCCTCTTGGTATGGTCAATGTACTTTTCTGGGGAGGGGCATTCTCCAGTGGATTTATTGACAATGTTCCCGAAGCCATGAGTATAGGGTATCTTATAAAAAATTTGCTCCCTGTACTGACATATTCTTTTACATTACTCATCTGGGGTGCCAGTCTGGGACTGGACATAGGTGGGAATTTTACTCCCATTGGAGCAAGTGGGAATGTAGTTGGTTACACATTTCTTGAAAATCACAATCTTAAAGTTACCTGGTGGAAATGGATTAAACTCTCTTTTTTTCCGACCATTGTTGCTTTGTTAATATGCTGGTCGGGGTTAGTTATCAAATATAAGATAGGATTTTATTAATACAGAGAGTATCAAAATAAGAAATATCAGCCAGTTTATATATTCTTTGTTGGTTTTTACCCTCACCCACGAAAAATCAGACAGACTTAATTTTCTTAATTTCGGAACAAACAAAGGTGTTTGTTTTTTATATTCAAGGTAAGATTTTCCGAATTTATCTGTCAAGAAACGTTCTTCTGAAAGTATTGTGGGTATGTACATAAGTGGAAAAAAGATAAGAAAGTACAAAAGAATAAATATGTTGTGAGAAAATATGACGAACCCTGTTGATATAAGAAAACTGCCCAGATAAAGTGGATGCCTGCAGATTTTATATGGTCCGGTGTTTGTTAATACCTGATTTTTTTTAATAGTTCCGGCTGCTATTATACGAAGAAATATTCCTGCGAGAATAAATGGTATACCTGCCAGTATATAGCATAAAAGACCTTTTCCCAGTATTAATATGAGCATGAAAAACAATCCATTAAAGGTTGTCCGTTTTTTTGCAATTTTATTCAGAATGCGACCAGTTCTATTTCTCCCCATACGAATATCTCTTTTCCCTTTATTATGAGAATACCTTCAATGAAAGGGAACTTTTTAATTTCTTTCTCCACCGCTTCTTTTTCAATTGCATCTCCAGTTATTAGATTGCCAAAATAGGTGGCGGAACCGTCCGAAAGAGCTGCAGAAGCGGAAATAACCGTTACTGCATCCGCCTTACCATAACTGAAAGAATGACCAACAGTCCCGCTTGAAGTTGCTATCCCTATTGGTAAATTTCTTCCCTTGATTCTCAGCCCGAGTCTGAACGACAGTGATGGATTACCTGTATAAATTCCCACATTGAAATCTTTATGCATTCTGGCAAAGATATCTCCCCCGTTTTCAATAAAAACCTGTTTTGTAAAGGTTAAAATTTTTTTACCCGTGACTTCCGCTATTGCCCCTGCAACTGAAGCCATAGGACCTGTCTCGGTCATCTGTGCAGAATCGCACATAAGATTTATTATCGCTTCATTACTTTCACAGTGTAATGGTGAAAAAGAGGTGTAAAATTCGGGATTATCACGTATGTAGTGTTTTATAGCATCCCTTTGTCTTTTTACCTCGTCCTCAACTTCTTTTTTAAGAAAAGTCTCTGCCAGGACAAGAAGGTCAGTCTCCTCAACCCTCACCTTGAATTTTTTTAGCCCGTGGGTGTTTAAGATATCTCTGTAAAATCTTTCCCTGATAATTTTCTTTTGCTCTTTCATGAAACCTTCTTTAGCCTTATCCCGGTTTGATTTCATAATATACAGATAAAGGCAAGTACTTACAATAATTATCTTTCAAGTTCCGACATAAGGAAACAGAGAGGAAAGAAAGCAGTTTCCGTGCTCGAAACAGCCCTTCGGGCTTTATCTTCGGCACAGGTAAGCACTACGGTGAAATCGTCCTCTCGGAGAACTCACCCTCCTTCGCCAAATCTCCGGAGGGTTCAGACAGCTCCGAGTAAGGTAATCGTCCGAACGCTTGCGCTTTTCACCTTGTCTTACATCTGTGCCTACACACTCGCACGCCAACTCTTTCCTTTCCTCTCATTACCGAGGATCCTTATGTTGGAATCTCAGAATAATTATAACACGGGCTGATATTTTATTGCATAGAATGGTTAAATACAGTACACTATACCAGACAAAAACAAAATCCCTCACTGTGAAAGAGGAAAGTAGAAATAGACATACAATAGATATAGAGGAACTTCGTTCCTGATATAAACAGGCTTCGTCTGCGATATAGATTCGTATATCTACCGTATATTAATCGTGTACCGGGAACACAAGTTCCCATATAACGCTTTTCAAGAGAGTCCGGGGTAAAGGGGGTTATTATGGGATATATGTGGGGGGGTAGATTTAAAGGTAAGATAGATAGCGGTGTAGTTAATTTCACCTCTTCTCTGGATGTAGACAGAAAGCTTGCTTTATACGATATCATTGGCAGTACTGCTCATGCAAAGATGCTTGTTAAATGCGGAATAATAAGTGCAAACGCAGGGGAAAAGATAGCGGTGGGACTTGCAAGAATAAAAGAGGAACTTGAAAACAACAGGTTCATATTTAAAAAATCAGATGAGGATATACATACTGCAGTAGAAAGACGGCTTATTGAAATTACAGGTAAAGACGGCGAGCGTTTACATACAGCACGTTCAAGAAATGACCAGATAGTTCTTGACGAAAAACTGTTTTTAAAGGATGTAATAAAAAATTTGATTGAAGGGATTGTTTCTTTACAAAAAACCATAGTTGTCAGGTCTAAAGATTCTTTTCCGGGTATCATACCTGCATATACTCACTTACAGCAAAGTCAACCTGTTTTATTATCTCATTATCTTCTTGCTTATGTAGAGGCCCTTGAGAGGGATAAGCAGAGGTTCAAAGACGCATATGAACGTATGGATGTTCTTCCTGCAGGGGTTTGTGCCTGTTGCGGTACTTCCCTGAATATTGATAGAAAATATCTGGCTGGATTACTGGGCTTTTCAAAGATTTCAAAGAACAGCCTGGATACTGTTGCTTCCAGAGATTTTCTGGTTGAGACTTCGGGTGACTGTGTGATATTGATGCTGAACCTGTCAAGATTGTCTGAAGATTTGATTATATGGAACACGTCGGAATTCAGTTTTGTTGAATTGCCTGACACGTATTGTACAGGTTCAAGTATAATGCCGCAGAAAAAAAATCCTGATGTTCTTGAAATTATAAGAGGAAAGGCATCTTCATCCACTGGAATGTTTACAGGACTTTTAACGCTTTTAAAAGGCTTACCTATGTCTTACAACAGAGACCTGCAGGAGGATAAACGGATGGCTTTCGGAATATTTGAAGATGCCATTTCTTCCCTGCATGTAATTGAAGGTCTTATGTCGGGAATTGTTTTTGACAAAAAGGTTATGGAGGGAGCAGTTTCGGAGTTCACCTTAACCACGGATATTGCAGAATATCTTGTGAGAAAAGGGGTCCCTTTCAGACAGGCACATAGAATCTGCGGCGCAATAGTAAGATACTGCTTAGAAGAGAATAAAAGCCTGCATTCTATGAAAATGAATGAGTGGAAAAGGTTCTCTCCGAAATTTGCGGAAGACATAAAGAAAATTTTAGATTTCAGAGGTTCTGTAAATTCTAAAATCTCTGAGGGAGGTACTGCCCAGAAACTTGTAAAAAAGGAGATTTTGAGATGGGAAAAGGCATTGGGGATTTAGTATTTGACAGGTTTTTTAAATACAGAGAAGGGATTTTTTGTGCAGAAAAACTACCGGTAGATGATATAGCCGTAAAATATGACACCCCCTGTTATCTCTACAGTAAAAACGCTCTATTATCTAATGTAAAGACTTTTAAGTCTGCTTTCAGAGGGGTGAATTCACTTATCTGTTATTCAGTGAAAGCGAATTCAAATCAGTCAATTTTAAAGATTTTGAAACAAAGTGGTTTTGGTGCGGATGTAGTTTCAGAAGGTGAACTCAGAAGGGCATTGTTAGCGGGTTTCCCTCCAGAGAAGATAGTTTTTGCAGGTGTGGGGAAGAAAGAATCCGAGATTGAATTCGCTGTGAAAAAAAATATATTCCTTTTTAACATTGAGAATGAAGAAGAGATTGAAATTATAGGTAAATACGCAAGAAAATTTGGCAGAAGAGATGTTTTATGCAACCTGCGTCTGAACCTGAATGTGGACGTTGATACGCACCATTACGTCAAAACCTCAAAGAAGGAAACCAAGTTCGGTCTGAGTCTTAAGGCCGCGGCAGATGTTATTAAAAGAAACAGAGGAAACAGATATGTGAGCATAAAGGGGTTTCACCTCCATCTGGGCTCCCAGTTAAAAGATGTTTCCCCTTATCTGGAGGCACTGAACAAGGTTGGAGTTTTTATAGAAAGAACCGGTTTCAAACCTGAAATAATAGACATCGGAGGTGGTTTTGGAATTGTCTACTCTTCTTCAACCGTTGTGAAAAGCATTGAGAAGTTCGGCGGTCCAATAACGACTATGATAAAGAAGATGGGCGTTAAAACC
>CAYORP010000196.1:0-7236 GCA_964406415.1 uncultured bacterium | reverse complement strand
GACTGGTACAGTTGAAAAAGTATCCTTCCGAGATGGCTGAGATAGACAGTGCAATGAACTACTTCTGGGATAGCCTTGAAGGACTGCCGGGTATTAAATCTCCCAGACCTCCGAAAGGTTCAGGGGACACAATGGGCGGGTGGTATTCTCCGCTCGGGCACTACAGAAGTGAGGAACTTGAAGGACTCTCTATTACAAGGTTTTGCAATGCTGTCTGTGCAGAAGGAGTAAATATAGGTCCTGGCTGCAACATCGCTTTGCACTCACATCCACTTCTAAATACTCTTGATGTTTATAAAGATGGCAGACCCACGATAATAGCCAACTCGTCAAAGGATATAAGAGGACTTGGAGGACCACTGCCGGTTACT
Source organism: uncultured bacterium (assembly GCA_964406415.1). Classification (GTDB taxonomy): domain Bacteria; phylum Ratteibacteria; class UBA8468; order B48-G9; family JAFGKM01; genus JAFGKM01. The sequence goes on along the minus strand of CAYORP010000196.1, from coordinate 6,865 downwards.
GAAGGGATTCAATCAAAGGTTTTCAGGATACCCTGGTTCAAAAAGTATTATCCTGAGATTATAAAAAAGTATGCAGGTGCAATAAGAAAGGTAATTGAAAACCACAAGGAACTGCTTGCAGAGGACCCAGGGAACCCTGAAAATCTTGGAAGTTGGGGACTCTCATTCCGCTGATGTAGCGGTGCGATTCATCGCACTTCATTTGTCATTGCGAGCGTTTTGTGCGTGGCAATCTAATACAGACGCAATAAATTGAAAAGGAGAAACAATGGAAAAACTGGCAGTAGATGGAGGCAGTCCTGTAAGGAGCAAGCCTATGCCTGCAAGGGTGATGGTTGGTGAACCGGAAAAAAAGGCAGTGCTAAAACTTTTCAAAAAGGTGATGACAACCGGTGGTGCATTTGACAGGTACGGCGGTATTGAGGTGGATGCATATGAGAAAGAGTTTGCCAGATATTTCGGAGTGAAGTTTGCCACCGCGGTCAGTTCCGGTACAGCGGCAATACATTCAGCAATAGCCTCACTGAACCTTGAACCCGGAAGCGAGATAATCACCACACCCATAACAGACCCCGGTACAGTATCACCCATTCTCTTTCAACAGTGCATACCTGTATTTGCAGATGTTGAGTATGATACTCTTAACATCTCTCCTGTCTCTATTGAAAAAAAGATTACTGGAAAGACAAAGGCGATAATAGTGGTACACCTTGCAGGTAACCCTGCGAAAATAAAAGAGATAATGCGTATTGCCCGACGTTATGGAATATATGTTATTGAAGATTGTGCCCAGTCACACGGTGCTAAATATGATGGGCGGTATGTAGGTTCTTTCGGAGATATCAGTTGTTTCAGTATGATGAGCGGCAAGCATACCACAAGTGGGGGACAGGGTGGGATGGTCTTAACAAATAATGAGGAGTTATACTGGAATGCAAAAAGGTTTGCGGACAGAGGCAAGCCTTTCAATTCTTCAGAGAAAACAAACCTGTTTGCGGGTCTGAATTATCGGATGACAGAACTGGAGGCGGCAGTCGGAAGGTTACAGATTAGAAAGATAGGCAGGATTATGAATAAAAGAAACAGTCTTTATGGAGAACTGAAAAAGGGGTTTGACAGAGAAATTAGATGTTTCAGTCTCTGGAAGGTTTTGCCATCAGCAGAACCGAATCCATGGTTCTGTTTTATCAAGGTGGATATGAAAAAGATAAAGGTGGACAAACAGACCCTGTCAAGAGCTCTTCAGGCGGAAGGTATCCCTGTAGGTGCCCACTATGTGATACCGATGTATCAGCAGAAGTGGATTGCAGAAAGGAACACGTTTGGCAGTTCTCATCTGCCGTGGAGTTTACCCAAGGCAAGAAAGATAAACTACAGAAATTGCTGTCCGTCTGCAGAGAAGGCGCTTGCCGAACATATGACAATGCACATCCATGAGTGCTGGGGGAAAAAAGAGGTCAGTGATACAATAAAGGCATTTAAAAAGGTTGAAAAACACTATAAGGAGATAAGAAAATGATAATAGATGTACACACCCACATTATGACAATGTGGGGCGACGAGAAACCGTTTACGGAAAGACATCTGGTTAAAAGGATGGGTGAACTGGGAATAGACAGGTTTGTGATATTACCCATTGTCAGTCAGGAGTGTCCTTATTTTTATTTCGGGTCTGAGGATGTGCTAAATGTTTACAGACGCCATCGTAAAAAGGTGATACCGTTTTGCAACATAGACCCGCGTGCAGGAAGAAATTCTCCTGAAACGGATTTTTTACCTTTACTGAACAGATACAAAAAGGCAGGATGTAAAGGACTTGGAGAGGTAATGGCTAACATCTACTTTGACAGTCCGTTAAGTATCAACCTTTTTAGACAATGTGGGAAGGTGGGACTCCCTGTCTTGTTTCACATCCATACCAAAATAGGCGGCAGTTACGGGCTGGTGGATGACCTGCATATTCCCCGTCTGGAAAGAGCACTTAAAAAATGCCCGGAAACTATTTTCATAGGGCATTCACAGACCTTCTGGTCAGAGATAAGCGGTGATGTAACCGAGGAGACGAGAGGACATTATCCCAAAGGGCCTGTGAGTTCCGGAGGGCGGGTACAGAAACTTTTCAAGAGGTATCCAAATCTTTATGCAGACCTGTCTGCCGGCAGTGGATATAATGCCATAACGAGGGATATGGACTATGGCTACAAATTTCTGGAAGAATTCCAGGACAAACTAATGTTTGGTACGGACCTGTGTCATATTAAACAGGAAACTCCTATAGTTGACTATTTTAAAGATATAAAGGAAAAGAAGATAATATCTAAAAGTGCATACGAAAAGATAACCCATAAGAACGCTGAAAAAATTCTGAATCTATAGCGTCCGGATTTATCCGACAAATGTAGCGGGTAAGTTCTCACAGAACACCGTAGGCAAAAGGGGAGAATTGAAGTGCGAGTGCTGGAGTTAAGGCACTGCCTGTTCCCGAGCACTGAAATTGCTACCCTTTTGCCCTGTTAATTGCCACGGGGTTCACTGAATATTTACTGTAGTGGTGCGATTCATCGCACAATTTTTAGAAAGGAGATTACAAATGGCATTGATTTCTCTGGATAGGATGAAAGAGATTATTGACTTACCAGATTCAGCAGAGACCCTGTTGAAAAAATCAGAAAAGGAGATAAGGTTTTCACTTAACCTCAAAACGTCAAAGGATAAAATTATCTGCTATGATGCATTCGTGGTCTACCACAACGTGGTACTCGGTCCTGCGAAGGGTGGAATCCGTTTCTCCCCCAGTGCCTCAATGGATGAAACAAAAAATCTTGCAGAGATAATGACATACAAAAATGCCCTTATGGGACTTCCCTTCGGAGGAGGTAAGTCTGGAATACGTTTTGACCCGTACAGTGTAGATGACTTTATCCGTATGGCTATAATAAAAGAGTATGTGCATATGATAAGGGAAGAACTTTACGCAGGTTCTTATGTCCCTGCTCCAGATATGGGCAGTACACCGCAGGATATGGCGGTCATATATGGAGAGACGCATAAGGCAGAGTCAGTTACAGGGAAGCCTGTTACCATAGGGGGACTTCCAGGAAGACTGCAGGCGACAGGGCGTGGTGTTTCCTGTGCTACCCGGCTCTGTATTGAAAACCTGCTGAAAAAAGATATCAAGGATACCAACATAGCCATACAGGGGTTTGGTAATGTGGGTAGATGGACTGCATACTTTCTCAGTCAGATGGGAACTAAAATAATCGCTATTGACGATATAGGCGGTGCAGTTTATAACAAAAAAGGAATAGACATAGAAAAACTATTCAGGTACTCTCCAACCAGCAGGGACTCCGTAAAGGGTTTTCCTGAATCTGAAGAAATAACCTTTGAAGAGTTTCTTTCCCTTGATACAGATATCTTTATCCCTGCAGCCCGTGAAAATGTCATAACCTCTGAAACCGCCCCGAAGATTAAAACAAGACTGGTTGTTGAAGGTGCCAACGACCCAACCACTGAAGAAGGAGAAAAGATTCTTTTGAAAAAAGGTGTGAAGGTTTTTCCTGATTTCTTCGCAAACAGTGGAGGTGTCATTGCCTCTTACATAGAATGGAGGAATGCCAGGTCAGGCAACCAGACCTCTGCAGAAGAGGTTTTTGGGATGATAGACAAGAAGATAGAATCCACTTTCTTCTCGGGACTAAAAGCAAAAAAGGATTTGAAGTGTGAAGGTTTCAGAGAGCCCTTCTATTCCATAGCCTTAAATACTCTTATAAAAGCAATGAAAGAACGGATGTGGATTTAGGGTGTTATCTCAATCATGTTTGTGTCTTCAGGAAGTGGAGTATCAAACCTCTCAGGCTCACCAACCACAAGTACAGTCAGGTTCTCCATAAAAAGATGTTTTTTTGCCGTTTCTAATACATCTTCTTTCGTGACCTTTTTAATCCCTTCAACCAGATAAAGTGGATAGTCAAAGGGATACCCATAATACTCATATACCATAAGCCTCTGTATTATTTTATCTTTCCTGTCAGACCAGAAGACCTCACTATTCAGTATGCTTTCTTTTGCTATTGCAATCTCCTCGTCTGTAACACCATACAGTATAGACTCAATCTCTTTTTTTATCAGGTCTATAACCTTGCCTGTTTTATCCTGGCGTGTCTGTGACTTGACAATGAAAAGACCTGGATATTCATACTCCGGTATAAAACTTCCCCATACCTCATAGGCAAGCCCTTTTCCCTGCCTTACACTCCTTGTAAGTCTTGAATAAGAACCCACACCGAGGATTCTGCTCAAAACAACTGTTGCGAAATAGTCCGGATGGTCCCTGCGTAGTCCTTTGTGCCCCATTATTATGACCGACTGGGTAGCATCCTTCTTCGCTATCAGATTAACTGAGCCCTCTTTGGGAAATTCAACTGAAGGTCTTTCTGGAGGTGGTGTCCTACCTTTATCCCATTTGCCAAGATTCTCTTTTACTATCTTCAGCATCTCTGCAGAGTCAAAATCCCCCCATAACCCGAGTATGATATTCTCCGGACAGAAGTATCTGTTATAAAAACCCACAATGTCATCCCTTTTGATTCTGTCTATTGTTTCATATTCTGATATTCGGGCATAAGGACTGTCTTTCCCATAGACAAGTCTTCTGAACTCTCTGTCTGCAATACCGCTGATGTCATCGTTTCTTCTGCTTATCTCCCCCTTCTTTTTGATAATCGCGAGTTCTATCTTATCCTGCTGAAAAGAAGGTTCTGTAAGTATCCGATAGAATATATCAAATACCAGAGGAAAGTCTTTTTTGTAGCAGACCCCTGCAATCTCTGCAGAGTCTCTGTTCAAACCGGTAGAGATGTGTGCACCCACACTATCAAGTCTTTCATCTACCTCATCTCCGGAGATACCACCAGCACCACCTGTCCTTATTGTTGCAAGTGTTATCTCTGCCAGTCCTGTCTTTTCCGCCGGTTCATATATACTTCCTGTATGGATAAGTGCTTTGAAGTGTAGCAAGGGAATTTTGTTGTCCTGCATCAGGAATAAAACCATTCCGTTCCCAAGTTCTTCTCTTATGTAGTCAGGTGTTTCCGCAGTCCGCAGTTCAGGGAATCTCAAAGATTCCAGCCGTTCATAACCATGTGGCGCACAACCAGTAATCAGCAGTCCTGTTATTAGAACCAGCAGTCTTCTCATAATAATCACTCCTTCTCAACCATCCCCACAATTCTGTTTCCCTTTCCAAAATATTTTTTTGCGACCTCTTTTATCTTCTCTGCGTCAACAGAATCAATACTCTCTATATACCTGAACAGATTTCTCCAGTCTCCAGTAACTGCCTGATACCACGCCAACTGTTCTGCCATACCCCTTCTTGACTCCATCTCTGTCAGGAACCACACTTTTATTCTGGACCTTGCACCACCTATCTCTTCATCTTTTATTACACCTGTTTTCAGCCCTTCAACCTCTCTATCTATTGAATCTTCCATCTCCCTGTTTGTGTGTCCGTCAGATACAACTGCCCATATGTAAAACAGAGACGGATACTTTGCTGTTCTGCACCATGCACCTGTTGAAAGTGCGGTACGCTCCTCTTTTACCATCTTTCTATAAAGTCTTGATGTCCTGCCACCTGCAAGAATTTCCGCACACACCTCTAAAGCAGGAAGGTCAGGATGTTTCACATCAGGTATGTGGTATCCTGTTAAAAATATAGGCTCTGAGTCCATCCTTACAATTACCCTTCTTTCATCTTTTTCATGTAATGGCTCAGCAGGAATAGAACTCTTATATATTTCACCCTTTGGAACATTTCCAAAGTATCTCTCAACAATTGGTATAAACCCTTTCGGCTCTACATCACCAATTATCACTGCAACCATATTTGAAGGGACATAGTATTTTTTATAGAAATTCTTTACCTTCGGTCTTGTCATTAAAAGAAGGTCAGTCCAGTAGCCCACGACAGGATTGCGGTACGGATGCATCTTATAGGCAATATTGTGAAACTCCTCCATCAGTCTTCCCCACGGTGAGTTGTCCACCCGCATCCTGCGTTCTTCCTTAACAACCTCAAGTTCTTCATAAAAACCACTGAAGACAGGGTTGAAAAGCCTGTCTGATTCAAGCCAAGCCCAGAGTTCTGTCTTATTGGATGGCAGTTCAACCCAGTAGGCAGTCATGTCATTGCTTGTATATGCATTTGGTCCCACTGCACCATTTTTTTCAAGTATCTTGCTGAACTCATCTGTCTGAGAATATCTTGCAGCCTCTTTATTTAAATTGTTAAACTCTTCCTGTAACTCCTTGCTCTTTTTGTCTTTTTCTGTTTTTCTCTTCACCCCTTCCGCCGCTGATGCTTTAGCGGACAGGTGGGGGAGAGGATACCATCTTTTATTCCTCGCCCCTTGGGGTAGAGGATTAAGGTGAGGGGTGTTTTTACCCGGTTGCAGAATCTCATCATACACACTATCCATCTTTTCAAAGATTTCTTTCTGTATCTTCCAGTTGGTTGTCCCTATATTTTTTGTGCCATTAAAGGCAAGGTGTTCTATGAGGTGGCTGATACCTGTCTCTCCGTATTTCTCATCAACACTTCCTGTATCTACATGTACGTGAAAAGAGACAACTGGAGCGGTGTGGTCTTCCAATATGATAAAGTGCATCCCGTTGGACAGCGTAAACTCTGTGATGCTTTTTTCGTAGTTAGATATGTCCTGAGAAAACACTATTGCGGTGAACAATGCAAATACAAAAATAATTTTTCTCATAGTTTGTATTATACCACATTTCTCCCCATTCCATGCCGGGGATGGAACGGGGAAAAAAAACTTGACAAAAAAATATAGGGGTGTAAAAT
>CAYORP010000195.1:0-3647 GCA_964406415.1 uncultured bacterium | reverse complement strand
TGAGATGGAAGCCGTGGAGGCCATCTACAGCAAGTACGGTAAAAAGTCCAATATCTCACCTGATAAGTCTGCCGCTCTTGCAGTGGCCGGATGGCAGGCGACCTATTCCTTCTTCAAGGAAGGGCAGACGACCATTACGAAAACAGAAATAGATGGAAATACTGCTGCTGTATATGCAACCGCAAAGGGGGCAACCAACCTGGAAAACAGGTATATACGTATAAACCTTGTCAGGGAAGACGGTCTGTGGAAGGCCACTGCCGGAATAAAAGAGTAACCTCCTGTAATCCTGGTTTTTAATCCCTGCATTTGTCTCCGATTTCAATAATGTCAGTCTTGACATATGAAACCAAAATGGGTACAATTGTAACTATTATGGGTACAGTATGCGGCAGTGAGAGATTATCCACGGTTTTATTCGGTAAGACCCGTAAGGTGATTCTTTCTCTGCTTTACGGAAACGCAGACCAGTCTTTTTATCAGAGGGAAATTGTACGTAGGACCGGTGTCGGTATGGGTGCGGCGCAGAGGGAAGTGAAACAGCTTTCCGATTCAGGCATAATTAAGCGTACTGTCAGGGGAAATCAGGTTTACTATCAGGCTGATTCTTCCTGCCCGATTTTCAAGGAACTGAAAAATCTGTTAATTAAGACTGTAGGAGTGGCCGATGTTCTTAAAATTGCCCTGGAGCCACTGTCAGGCCGTATCAAGATGGCATTCATCTACGGTTCCATAGTTCGTGGGGATGAGCGTAGCGGCAGCGATGTGGATATAATGGTGGTCGGGGATGTAACATTTGCAGAGATTTCTTCCGAATTATCTGATGCTCAAAAGGAACTTTCCAGAGAAATCAATCCAAGCGTATATCCCGTTAAAGAGTTCAGGGCAAAAATAGCAAAAAAACATCACTTTCTAAAAACAGTGATAAACCAGGATAAAATTTTTCTGATAGGAGATGATGATGTCCTTGAGAAACTGGTTGAGTAACGGCTGGCTAATTGAGCACAGAACAAGTGCGGAAGAAATTGCCGACCTGTTGGAAGTATCCAGACGAGACATTAATGATTGTCAGGTCGCGGGACTCAGTGCTGATTGGCGTCTCAATATTGCCTATAATGCTGCCCTGCAGGCAGCGACTGCGGCTTTGGCTGCTTCCGGCTACCGCGCCTCAAGGGACTCACATCATTACCGCGTGATACAATCACTTGCCTATACCGTTGGTGTTGAGGCCGAAGCGATTAAGGAATTTGACTCCTTTCGGAAGAAAAGGAATATCGGAGGTTACGAACGCGCCGGACTGATATCTGAACAGGAGGCAAAAGAGATGTTATCTCTGGCTGAAGATATCCTTGATATGGTAAAGGAGTGGCTCGGCGAGAATCATCCGGAACTTTACATGGGCAATTAATCCATAACCGCTAAATTCACCGATAAGGATTGACTGCAGACTTGCAGAGAAATATAACATAGAGTGGGATATCAATTTAAGATTGACAATGCTGAATTCTTTTGAAATAATATAAACTATAGTAGTGCATGCTCCAAGCAGAATCAGTTTCCTTTGTTCCTCACAACAAAAAGGAGTCCGGATGTCATTATCAATTTTAGATCTTTTTAAAAGGATGGATGGAAAAGAAATATCAGATGTTCATCTCCAAGTAGGCTCTGTACCCATGTTCCGCATCAAAGGAGATATTGAACAAATGAAGGATATGCCTGCCCTTACCTTGAAAGATATGGAAGATATCATCAAGCAAGTTCTGACAGAGGAGAATATCAAACAACTCAAAAGTAAAGGAAGTGTTGATATGTCACTCGGCATTTCAGGCACAGGGAGATTTCGGATAAACGTGTTTAAGCAACGAGGTTCTATATCATTTGCAGCAAGACTTCTCAACACGGTTATCCCTGATTTCGAGACGCTGCACATTCCTTCCACGGTATGCCGTGTCACCGACTACATGGAGGGATTAGTACTTATCACTGGCGCAACAGGTGCAGGAAAATCAAGTACCATGGCTGCCATAATCAATTACATCAACCAGAGGCGGAAGTGTCACATCTTATGTATAGAAGACCCGATAGAATATCTCTATAAGAACGAAAAATCTTTAATCAATCAGAGAGAAGTGGGTATCGACTTTCCCAGTTTCAAGGATGCCCTGCGCTCTGCATTGCGGGAAGACCCTGATGTCATCCTCATCGGCGAAATGAGGGACATAGAGACAGTTGAGTTCGGATTGCATGCTGCGGAAACAGGACATCTCGTATTCGGTACGCTTCATAGTGCCGATGCCGCCCAGACCATCGGACGACTCATAGGCTTTTTCCCAGAGGAGAGGCACTCCCAGATAAGGAAGGGACTGAGCCTTCATCTGAAAGCTGTCATATCACAGATGCTGCTGCCATCCTGTAAAGAAGGTTTAACCTTTGTTCCAGCGACTGAAATCATGTTCGTAAATGATATTATCTCCCGTCTCATTGTCGAGGGAGCCGATGCAAAGGTCGCCAAAAGCATCATCGCAGGAAAACTGGATGGCATGCAGGATTTTGAAACATCCCTTTGCGATTTGGTTAAAAACAAGATGATTGACTTGAAAATTGCCCTTCGGTATGCGGATAACCCGGAAAGTCTCGACAGGAAAATGCGTGGAATATTTCTTGAAGGAGACACCGCAATTCTTTCGTGACTGTAAAAAATGAGCTTGGGCTTCTTTCAAAAGAGGTGAGATTTACCCGATGGCTCCTCTTATTATAAATCCCAGTAAAATTTTTGTATATCAATGATTGAAATCAAAGTTGCTATCAGTATGCTATGAAGATAATTCGGTTGTCAATCTATCGTAGTGTTTCATAAATCCCTTGATATTTGAATATTTATTCTGTTGTATTAAGCAAGTATCTTCTTAGATGTTTTTTTCAATAAGTTTTGAATAGTTTGTTTCTGATAGACTGGGGTCAAAAAGAGAAGATATACCTCATCTTATTTGCTCTACGCCGAAACTGTCGGGGCAAAAAATGATTAAGTAAATCAATTATTCCTTCACCATTTTATTTTTTGCTTCCTTTCTTATTTTCGTTTGTTTTGCTTTCTTGTTTATATCTTTTTTACCTTTATCACCCATTTTTCTTCACCTCTTTTGTGTTTTCCCTAATATGGTTTCAGAAAACTCTGAAACCCTTGAGTATCAACGGTTTCCAGATACTGCGTTTTTAAATTTCACCTCCAGCCTGCAAACCCTTGAGCAGTGCGGGTTTCAGCGTCTTAACTTTTTACATTTTTCTGTTTTTCCTGCCTTTTTTCTCTAATGGAGGTGAACTTTTTTCTTCCTCTACCCTCAGGGGAGAGGATTGAGGTGAGGGGGGCTTTTTCTTTTGCGTAACTCCTGTTGAATTGTTTCCCACACACCTTCAATATTTTTCAAAATATCTGTATCGCTGAATCTTAAGATTCTTACTCCTATCCGGGATAATTCTATCCTTCTTCGGTTATCCTGTTGTTGCCCTTCAGGTGCATAATGTTGTCCGCCGTCAGATTCTATGCCAAGTTTATATGCCGGACAATAGAAATCCAATATGTATCTGTCTACAGAAAATTGCCTTCTAAATTTTACTCCTACCAACTGACGATTTCTCAATACCGTCCA
>CAYORP010000194.1:0-3781 GCA_964406415.1 uncultured bacterium | reverse complement strand
GTAAAAGTAGCCTGTCCCTTTATTGAAAACATCCTGAGTAAGTGGTAATATTACTATGTGGGATATAACAATGGGGGTGATTTGAATGAAAAGGAGTTTTATACTTGAGTACTGGATGGACGACGGCTGGTATGTTGGAAGAATGAGAGATGTACCTGGTGTTTTTAGCCAGGGGGAGACACTGAAGGAACTTAAAGAAAATATTCTGGATGCATATAACCTGATGATGCAGGATGAGAGGGTTGATATCCAAGGTAAAAGCAAACAGGTTGCAATATAAAAAAGCAGTTAAGAATTTATTACAATGGATAAAGATATTCAGGAGTTAGTCAAAAAAGCACTTCAGGAGGATACAGGCAGAGGAGATGTTACCGCAAGGTTTTTGTTTGATGAGAACTTTCCTGTCAGTGCTGTCCTCACTGCAAAAGGGAGTGGCATCATCTGCGGTATAGACATATTCAGGTCGGTTTTTTTAAGCCTCTCTCCTGACTTTGCCTTCCGTTTCAGCGTTGAGGATGGGGCGAAGGTGGACAAAAATTTGTTGGTGGCAGAGATGAAAGGTCCGGTGAAAGAGATGCTTGCTGGAGAAAGAACTGCACTGAATTTTCTCCAACATCTTTCAGGTATTGCAACTCTAACCAAAGAGTTTGTAGAAAAGGCAGGAAGGGTTGATGTGTATGACACCCGCAAGACAACCCCTCTCTTAAGAAGACTGGAAAAGTATGCAGTAAAGACAGGCGGCGGCAGAAACCACAGGTTCGGTCTCTATGATATGATACTCATAAAGGACAACCACATTGCCGCCTATATGCAGAAAAAAAAGATAAAGAACAGGGTGGAAGCGATAAGAGAGATTGTTGATGGGGTAAAGGGGAGAGCAAAAAACAGGTATAAGGTAGAGGTGGAGGTTGAAGATTTTTATGAGGCGAAAGAGGGTTTTCTTGCAGGCGCAGATATTATAATGTTTGACAATGCAGATATGAAGGAACTGAAAAGGTTTGTTGATTTTCTCGGAGAGAAGAGAAAGGATGTTGTCATTGAGTGGTCAGGTAATGTCGATTTGAAAACGATAGGATATATAAAAAAACTGCCTGTGGACAGGGTATCTGTGGGTGCTCTCACGCACTCGGCAAAGGCACTGGACTTCTCCCTGAAGGTTTTGTAGCGATAGCATTTATGGTAAGTCCTCACTCAACCATGTCGTTGCGAGCGATTTTTGCTCGGCAATCTGACGCTCTCTGTCATTGCGAGGCGTATTTTGCCGTGGCAATCTCAACCTTATATAGAGATTGCTTCGTCATTTGAAGCATTCCTCGCAATGACAAGCGAAGGAATCTCATCCCTCGCAATGACAACAGGAAAAAACACCTCGCAATGGTAATATGAAAGAGGGGATTATGTATATTGACACGCACTGTCACCTTGACTTCCCGGATTTTGATGCAGACAGGGAAGATGTGATAAATAATTCTATTAAGGAGAATGTGGTAGGTATCATCAATATCAGTACAGGCATTGAATCAAGTAAAAGGTCAGTTGAACTCTCTGAAAAGTATAGTATTGTACATCCTGTAGTAGGGGTACATCCCGCCAATGTGAACGACCTATCTCTATCTGATGTAAAAAAAATTGAAGAGATTGCACTGAACAAGAGTGTTGTGGGTATTGGAGAGACAGGACTGGATTTTCACTACGGCAGGGAGTATGAGGAGAAGCAAAAGGATTTTTTCCGTCTACAGATTGAGATAGCGGTCAAACTGAAGATGCCTCTGATAATACACCAGAGGGACAGCCGTGATGAGGTTCTTGATGTACTTGAGAAAACCACACTGCCTGAGAAGGTTGTCTTTCACTGTTTCGGAGGAGATTACCTTCTTGCTGAATATTGTAAAAAGAAAGGTTTATATATCTCCTTTACAGGTATCGTTACATTTAAGAAAAAATCTGATGACGTGAAGAGGATTGCAGGAGAGTACCCCCTGAACAGGATTATGGCTGAGACAGATGCACCCTATCTTTCTCCTGAACCCTTCAGGGGAAGAAGGAATGACCCGTCTATGGTAAGGTATATTGTTGAAACAATAGCCGGCATCAGAGGTATGAAACTTGAGGAGTGTGCAGAGCAGTTGTTACGTAATTCAAAGTCCTTTTTCAGCATCTAATATCTGGGGTCAACTCTTGACACTTGACATTTTGTTTTAACCTATGGCAGTAGTAATGATGAAACTTAGCACTTTTTGTCAAGTGTCAAGAGTTGACCCCAAAAGAAGAAGATGAAAGCGTTGGTAAAGACGTACGGATGCAAGGTAAACCAGTATGAGAGCCAGTTGATACGGGAGAATCTTGAGAGGCAGGGATATGCACTGTCTCAAAACGGAGAGGCAGATGTGGTTGTTGTAAATACCTGTTGTGTTACCGAAAGGGCGGAGAAGAAGGCAAGGTCTTTTATAAGGAAGGCAGTTGCCAATGGTAAACGAGTGCTGGTAACCGGCTGTGCGGTGAGGAAAGAAAAGAGTTTTGTTGAAGAGTTTGGTTCTTCCATTGAGGTCTATCCTGATAAGGATGCTCTGATAAGAACTGTCTGCCCGTCAGGTTTAACAACAATCAGCAGGTTTGACAACCATACAAGGGCGTTCATAAAGATAGAGGACGGATGTGAGAATTTTTGCACCTTCTGTATAATACCTCTGGTTAGGGGAAGGGTGAAGAGCCGGCTCATCAGGGATGTTGTCAGAGAGGTCAGAGATGTGGCATCCAATGGCTATAAAGAGGTTGTCTTGACAGGTGTTGACCTCGGTGCCTACGGAAGTGATACGGGCGAAAAGATGACAGACCTTATGAAAGATATGGAAGTTATAGAAGGTCTGAAAAGGATACGGCTGAGTTCTATAGAGGTCTTTCACCTGACTGAAGAATTGCTGAAATATCTTTCAAACAGCAGGTCGTTCTGCAGGCATTTCCACATCCCTCTGCAGAGCGGTTCGGATAGAATACTCAAGAAGATGGGCAGACGTTATACATTTTCAGAGTACCTTTCAAGGATAGAGAGGATAAAAGGGAGTGATGCTGCCGGAAGGGTTACCTTTACGACAGATGTTATGGTGGGCTTTCCCGGTGAGACAGAAGAGGATTTTAATCTCACCTGTGAGGCACTGAAGCGTATAAGATTTCTGAGGGTTCACATCTTCAGGTATTCAAGGAGGGAGGGGACTGCTGCTTCACGGATGGACGGTCAGGTACCGGAGGACGTGAAGAAGAAGAGAGAGAAGGAACTGGAGGATGTTGTTGATAAGATGTGCTATAATGTAAAAGAGGGGTTTATAGGCAGACCTCTTGATGTACTTGTTGAAAGAGAGACAGATAACCTATGTGAAGGATATTCTTCAGAGTACATTCCTGTGGCTTTTACTGGTGGGAAAGGCCTCCTGAATAAGGTTGTAACGGTAACAGGCAGAGAGGTAGTTAAAAAAGGTTTGGTACTTAGTGCGAGGGAAGGGTAAGTAAAATGGAAATAAGAAAGATTGTGGAGGTTGTTGTGGGGCTGCTTCTTGTCATAGGAGGTGCCTATTTCACATTCAAGCCCAAACTCAACTATCAAAAGGAAAGCACATCTGACCTGTTTGCCATAGTAGGTATCATCCTGATGATAGTGGGTGTGGTGCTGTTGTTCTCTCCACTGTTGAGATAGGCAAAACTTCCTGTTGCGGCTATCTTGAAGAGGGCATAATAAGGTTTATTGCCTCTGTCCTTGTCCTGACATCCCTCAGGAAGATGCCCCTCA
>CAYORP010000193.1:0-3717 GCA_964406415.1 uncultured bacterium | reverse complement strand
TAAGATGAAGTGGTACCCGTTCAGTAAACATCCGGAATCAGACTCTTGCTGGTCTCTATCTACAGGACCGGATGGCAGAATTTACGCTGCATCCTGCTGTGAAACCAAACCCGGCGGCATTGTAAAGGTTGTCCGGTATGATGAAACAAAAGATACAATTGATTATCTCTTTGACGTTGATAAAACAGTTAATGACCCATGGAATTCAGGAAGAGCCTCACAATGTAAAATTCATTACAGTTTTGCCCCTTCAATGTCTGACGGGGTTCTTTATATGGCAACCCATCTGTCCGCTCCACCTGTTGGACAAACATCTTACTCCCCCTGGGATTACTGGCATGATGAGAAGCGGTGCTTCCGCGGCAGTGCCTTAATAGCATTGGATACAAAAACAGATAATGTTTTATGGTGGGATACCTTAATTCCAAAGGAAGGATGTCGGTGCCTTTTGATTGACGAGGAAAGGAATGTTCTTTATGCCCTCGGATACCCGAGAGACCATTTTTATGTCTATGATATCAAGAAGAAACATCTTAAAGATGTGGGACGTATAGGTTCAATCAACGCTCAGGTGCTTTTCCTTGACAGAAAACATAGAGTATGGACTTCAGACGATGATGGTCATCTGGTACGTTATGACCCGCAATCAGATGAACTGGAACGTTCTCCTTACATATTGCCGCATGATGAACGGTACCAGACAGGATGGCACAGCGTATTATATGATGCCGTCTCTTCTCCTGAAGGAGACTGTACCTATGCCGTTACGTGGATAGCGCATCCCCGGTTGATACGCATCTGGCATGAAGAAGGAGAATGGGGGAAAATAGAAGACCTCGGACATACAACCCAGGAACGTGACCTGACACTTCCTATGGACACCTTTCTTGACCACTGCGGCGGTCTGGTATTTGCTGCTGACAGGAATCTTTATTATGTTGCCTCCAGATGGCGAGACAAAACCTATAATCCAACTTCTCCCTCACACAAGGAAAGGGAGGGGGTGGTATGGAGAATGAACCCCGAAAATCTTGAACGCAAAGAGATTGCTCTTCTTGAGAGGCCTGACGGTTTTGCTCAGTATGCTTCCAGGGGAGCGATTGACCACAACGGGGACCTTTTCTTTGGCCATGTGGGGCATGACAATCCTGGCGTCGGTCTTTTTAAAATTGAAATGCCGCCTGAAAGAAAGAAAAAAAACGCCCATCTGCCAATCAGAGTGTGGGGATAATGGAGCAGGAGTAAAATGAGCAATTCTGGATTTGTTAGGGAAGGGATAATGCTATCTTTCCCACTTTGTTTCCCCGGGGTAACCATTCCAATTCCTTCTGATGAAAGTCTAATAACTGCCCTGGATGTTTCAGATGATGGAACAGTCTACGGGGGAACAAGCGGGAAAAAGGTACATCTATTTGCAGCAAGGTTTCATGGAGCAACAGGGGTGGTTTTTGATATGGGTGTAATAGAAGATACAGAACAATGTGCAGCAATATGCTGGTGTGAAGAAAAATTTGTTGCCTGCGCTAACGGAGAAGGCGGCGGGCGTCTGGTTATGGGACAAATTCAAAAAAGAAAGCATGAACCAGATTATATACAGGAATGGGGGGCGAGAAGACCTCCTCTAAAAGATATGGGTACAGTTATACCGGGCGAAAAGATTATTCACGCCCTGGCATCTCCGTCAAAAAAACAGGTCATTGGAACCACAGATAAAAACCTATTTGTCTTTGACGTTCTGCAAAAAAGGGTTACACAGATATATGGCATCCATAACCCCGGACATATCGGCATAAGTGACAGGAACAACATTGTTGGAATAGATGCAGACAAAAGCATCTGGCTATTTAACCCGGCAGAAAATAAACTAAACAGGAAATCTTTTTCTATCCCTGAGGGAACCTGGGGAAATTCTGCGGTAAGGTGGGCGAGAAATCCCGTAACCGGATGCCTTTATACCGCAGATGAAAACGGAAACATCTTCTCTTTCACGGAAGAAAAAGGGTTTTCTGAACCTCTGGCAAAAACTGTAGTTACACCCGTAGGGCCTATGGCGGTGACACTTGACGGACGTCTTTTTGGTTTTTGCGGAGGAGATATTTCCAGACTTTTCTGTTACAACCCGCGGGGCAAAAAGATGACCGACCTCGGTCCGGCAGTATCCGTTATTGCCAGACGGCGTTACGGTTATCAGTTCGGAGATGCAGTTACAGGACGTGACGGTGAAATTTACTTTGGAGAAAATGACAATCTGGGGCACATCTGGCTTTACTTTCCCAGGATATGCAGATATCCTATGGATAACTGAATGAAAAGGAGGAGAAATGAATTCTCTGGAAAGGACTATTGCCGCTTTACAATTTAAAAAGCCTGACAGGGTACCCATCTTTGAACTTATGATAGACCCGGGAATAATTGAGGCAATGTGTCCCGGCTGCTCTTATCTGGATTTTGTTGAAGAAATGGATTTAGACATTGTCATTACAAGCACGCCTTCTTCTCTATACCGCCACGAAAAAATACCTGGAAAAGAGGATATGTTTAAAACCGAATGGGGAGAGATTAGAAGACAGACAAAGGAGATAGTACCTTTTCCCCTTGAAGGACCTATTAAATCAAAAGAAGACCTGAATAACTATACGCCACCTGACCCTCTGGACCCCTATCGTTTTGAACAACTCCACTCTATGGTAGACCGTTTCAAAGGGAAGAAAGCAATCGCAATGCATCTGCACGATGCCTTTTCATATCCCACCTATCTGCGCGGAATGACCGAACTTATGATGGACATAGTTGCTGACCCGGATATGGTGAAGGAACTGGTAAAATTATCCGTAGAACATACTAAGGTGCTTATTAAAAGAGCAATAGAAATAGGTGCGGAAATTATACTTTTCGGAGATGACTATGGAGGAACCGGTTCTCCCATAATATCGCCGCACCATTTTGAAGAGTTTTTCCTGCCGGGAATGAAAGAGGTTGTCAGTACGGTTAAAGAAAACAGCGGTTATGCTATTAAACATACCGACGGTAATATAAATTCAATACTGGGGATGATGGTAGAAACAGGGATTGACGCAATACATCCTTTAGACCCTATTGCCGGTATGGATATCAAGGCGGTCAAGGACAAATACAAGATTTGCGTCATCGGCAACATTGACACGACAAAACTTCTCAGCAAGGCATCTCCTGAGGAGGTAAGGAAGGTGGTAAAGGAAATCATTGATAAGGTCGCTCCGGGAGGCGGTTACATTATCTCTTCAAGTAATACCATACATTCAGGAGTAAAACCTGAAAACTATGCGGCAATGCTTGAGACAGCAAAGAGATACGGGAAATACAATTAGTATAACCTCAGCATAACTGCCTACCAGTGGAAAAAATCTATTTCCCCGTGCTTTTGTAACGGGTAGACCGGCTTGCGCAGATTATGGTATCTGTATTTACTGAAGTCTGGACGGTGAACACCTGGCGTGTCTGCGTTAAAGATGCGTTCGGCTATTGTCTGGTAGGTACCGCGGAAGTGAGCGGTAGACTTGAGCGCAATGAGACGCCTGCGTGTCGGTTCAATGCCCACGCTGCGCAACAGAGCCGTATCATAAGGCTGGATGCGGTGTTCCGTCACTACTATCTCCACTCCTTCCTTGACCAGCACTGCAGTCCGCCCCATATTCCCGAGAGCCCCACCACCCATCAGACCTTCCGGGGAAAATAGAC
>CAYORP010000192.1:0-4227 GCA_964406415.1 uncultured bacterium | reverse complement strand
TATACACCTCAAAGTTATCAGGATACAATCTTTCTGCCCTTTCAAGATAATAAATAACGCTGCCTATATCTTTTACCCCTTGAGTCTTTAATAAATTTTTTTCTGATAAAACATATCTTATGTAACCTAAGGTTGTAAAACACACCACAATTATAATAAGGTAACTCGGCCACCTTGTCAAGGGTAAAACCACCTTGTTTTTTTTGTTTATACTGCCTAAACCTGCCGAAACAAAGAACAGAACTGCCACCGAAGGATTTATGAAATTAAAATCAATGAGGTTGTGCAGGAAAAATGCAAGAAAGGAGAATGCAAGTCCCATGAAAAAAGGAGATAATCTCGCTGTTTTAAATAGTCCATCTGAGACGCTTATCAAAAAAGCAAACAGGAAAAAGGTGCCCGTGATTCCCGTTTCAGAAAGGGGCGCAAAGAAAATGGAGTGGGGATGTTTTGCTTCCATTCCGCCGGGTGGTTTAAACCTCGTATAATAGTATCTGTAGTTTTCAGTTCCCACCCCCATAATCGGGTTTTCAGAGAAAACGCCGACTGAGGATTTCCAGTAACTTATCCTGTCCGCAAAAGAGCTCATTTTTGGCAATTTTTCTGTGAAATAGCCTGCTGTCAAAAGGAAAACTTCAAGTAGAATAATAACAGAGAGAATAACCTTAAACTTCCTTGTATCACTGATAATAAATAACAGAAGCATTATCTGTATTATAAAAAGAAAGATAAGAATACCGCCAAACGAACCTGTTAAGAGGAGGTTATAAAACGAGAGAGAGAAGACTGCAAAGCACATAATCTTGACAAGGGTCTTATCTCCGCGGATAGAAGGGAAAAAAGAAAGCGGAAGAAGAAACAAAAGAAAAGAGGCAAAAACATTCGGGTAGACAAAGGTTGCAAATACCCGATTACTTTCTATCCTTTGCAGGAAGGTTGGAGGTAGAGACCTGAGTAATTCAGGTTGAGAGTATACTGCCTGTCTTGTCTGTTCAAGCCCCCAAAAATACTGGTGTATACCATAAAGTGTGATGAACAACCCACTGATAAGTATAATGTAAAAAATAGTTTCTGTATCCTTAAGTCTGAAATTACGGGAGATAAGAAAAAAGATAGCCCAGTATGCAAGTATCTGGGCATTGAAAACTATACCTGTCCCTTTTATGGGAGATAGGCCCGAAGATATGGCAGAAAATAAAAAGAATAACAGAAGTAAAATCTCTTCTCTGGTATAGGTGCTTCTGAGACGGTCTCTTGCTATCTGTATTATCAGAAGAATAAAAAAATAGATATTCCAGAAGAAATTAAACTCAGGATAACTCATACCATCTACAAAAAATCTAAGGGATAGGAAAACGGATATGCTTGTGACAATAAAAACTCTCCAGATTTTAAACCCTCTTTTCTCTCTGGCTTCTTCTATGCTTTGTTTTCTGTCCCTCTTTTTCATTTAAAAGACCTGTGATTTTAAGAATGTTCTTAAATTTATTCTCTCTTAAAAAACTACTTAAGGTATCATATACTTCATCAACCAGAAAAGGATTTGAGAAAAACCCACTTCCCAGTCCAACTGCCGATGCCCCTGCCATGATATATTCTATGGCATCTTTACCGGTTGTTATTCCCCCGATTCCTATGATGGGGACCTTTGATTTTTTATAAACATCATAGACCGCTTTGAGCCCAATAGGTTTTATAAGTGTTCCTGAAAGCCCACCTTCTATTATCCGGCTGTTTTTTATATCAACGGCTATTGCTTTGACGGTATTAATCATACTTAAGGCGTCTGCTCCTGCTTCTTCTGCAGATACAGATATCTCTGTTATATCCGTGACATTGGGGGAAAGTTTAACTATCAGCGGTATACCTCCGCATACCTTTTTTACGGTTTTCACAAATCTGCCGGTCATCTCAGGTGATTGTGAGGCCATTATCTTATTTCTGTTAACGTTGGGACAGGAAAGATTCAGTTCTATGGCGTTATAAAGTTTTTTTTCGCTCATAAGAATTTCTGTTATCTTTGATATTTCTTCCTCGTTCTCTCCCATAATGCTTATGATTACCTTTACACCATCCCTTTTTATTGAAGGCAATTTGTTTTTTATGAAATCTTTAACACCGGGGTTTTGAAGACCTACAGAGTTTATCATTCCTGAAGAGGTTTCCCATATTCTCGGCTGGGGGTTGCCTTTTCGGGGTTTTAAAGAGACGGTTTTTGTCACTATTGCGCCCAGTTTTTTGTAGTTTACATAGTCAACATTAATCTCC
Source organism: uncultured bacterium (assembly GCA_964406415.1). Classification (GTDB taxonomy): domain Bacteria; phylum Ratteibacteria; class UBA8468; order B48-G9; family JAFGKM01; genus JAFGKM01. Next base: position 1,959 of record CAYORP010000192.1, on the reverse strand, counting down.
CCGTAGCCGAATATACCACTTGCCATAACAACAGGAGAATCCATAACGAGAGACCCGATTTTTACACCCAGTGTATTCATTCCCATATTATTTCTTTTGTGCTGAAAACAGGGCCGTCTTTGCAGACCCTTTTATATTCCCATCCACTCCCACTTTTAATTTTTATGACACAGCCATAACAAAGTCCTATCCCACATGCCATCCTGTTTTCCATTGAGACGAAGGCAGGTGTGTTATGCTTTTCTGATAGATGGCCAATTTTTTTCAACAGGCCGTGAGGACCTCCTCCGTATATTACATCCGGTCTTTCATTTTTTTTGAGGAAACCTGCAACAGATTTACTTATAAACTCTTTGTGCCCATAACTGCCATCATCGGTTGCAAATACATAATTAACGTTGTAAGGCAGCAGGTTGAAAGCAATATGCTCTATGTTTCTGGCTCCATAAAAAAATGTAATATTCCTATCTGATAATCTATCGGCAAGGAAAACGAGTGGAGCAATTCCAGTACCTCCTCCCACAAGAAAAATGTTTTTCCAGTTTTTATTGACGTGGAACCCTCTTCCAAGCGGTCCAATGACATTCAGTAAATCTCCCCTTTTCTTACCACACAATAACCTTGTTCCTTCTCCCACAACCTGAACAATCAGTGTAATAGTGGTGTCTTTATATCCTGCTATAGAAAAAGGCCTTCTTAAAAAAAGGTGGTCATCTATTTTGATGTGTAGAAACTGTCCAGGTGCAGGGGGACTGATAAAAGAACCTTCAAGTTTCAAACTATAAAGATATTCAGTTATTCTGGTAACACTTTCTATTTTTAAATTTTTTGCTTCCATTCCACTTATATATTATCATATTCAGACTTTTACCGTAAATAATTTGTAGCGGTGGGATTTATCCCACAAAGGAGATAACAACAATGGCCGTAAAGATAGGATTTATTGGTTGTGGAGGTATAGCAGGTGCTCATATGAGCCGCTTGGCTAAACTGGAAGATGTGAAATTTTCAGCGATGTGTGATGTTGACAGCAGTAGAGCGGAAAAGGCCGCGGCGAATTACGGTGGTAAGGTCTATACGGACTTCAGAAAGATGTTAAACGAAGAAGAGATTGATGCCTGTTTTATCTGCGTCCCTCCTTTTGCACATATAGGGCAGGAGGAGTTATGTATAGAAAAAAAGGTGCCTTTCTTTGTTGAAAAGCCGGTTCATCTTAAACTGAAATTGGCTCAGGAGATTGCAAAAAAGGTGCGGGCAAAGGGTATCATCACATCTGTTGGGTATGTCCTGAGATACTTTGATGTGGTGAATATGGCAAAAGAAACTTTAAAGAAAGAGCAGGTTTCTGCAGTGCTGGGCAGATATTTTGGTGGGGTCCCAGGGGAAGGTAAAGGGTGGTACAGCAAAAAGGCTCTATCGGGTGGACAACTTGTTGAGCAGGCAACCCATACAGTGGATATGATGAGGTGTCTCCTTGGAGATATAAAAGAGGTTTTTTCATACAGGTCTGCAGGGATAAACAAAAAGATATATGAGGTATATGATGTAGAAGATACATCTACAACATTGCTTAAATTTAAAAGTGGATACATAGGTAATCTTACCTGTACCTGGTTGTGGAGTGGATATAACAATGGTGTGGACATAGTAGGGAAAGGATTTCTCCTGAACTATGCAGGGAACTCTATTACCATAGAACATTCAGGCAAAAAGGTGACCTACATATCCTCTGTTGACCCGATGTTGGAAGAAGACAGGGCATTCATAAAAGCCGTAGCACAGAAAGACAGTTCCTTTATAAAATCTGACTATCCTGATGCGGTAAAAACACTTGCGGTTTCTTTAATGGCTCTGGAGTCAATGCGTACAGGCAAACCTATAAAACTTTGATTCCAGTCTCATCTTGTATTGGAAAAGACTTGCTCTTGACAAGAATCCAAATTTGTGGTACACTTACAC
>CAYORP010000191.1:0-3248 GCA_964406415.1 uncultured bacterium | reverse complement strand
GTCCTGCAAATGAAACGCATTCTCTCCAAGGTAAACCGCGGCATATTCCGCTTCCAGAGGCTCGGAATATCTGACTGCTTCATAGTTACCTTCCCTTGCCCTGAGAAAATCCAGGTCACACGGGAACCCCAGTTCTACCATCATAAAAGGTTTTTCTCCGGTTTCAGCCCAGCCTGAGGGATAATCTGCCAATTCTTGAAGCGGCGGCCAGTTGACATAGAAATTTGATGTCATAATCTCGCCGAAATTGCCTCCGGCATGGTGATAAATAAGCCGGGTTGGGTCAATGGAACAGAGAATAGATTCTGATTCTGCTGCCCGTCGCCGCTTATTCCCGAGGTCAAGAATAGAACCCGGTGGCTTGTAGTTATTTGCCCATGCGTAAGGGTTTAAATCCCATGGATACCCCAGATAGTTAAAATTCATAGACCAAAAAACCAGAGAAGGATGATTCTTGTATTTTCTCACGAGATTACCGACTCCATTCTGCCAAACTTTGCGTTCTCCAATATCCTCCCAGTCCACACGATACACAGGAAGAACCGGCATTGCTACAAGAAATCCCTTCTCATCGGCTATGCTCAATATTGCATCATAAAAGTCAGCATGGTTACCCCTGCTCCATGAACGTTCCGATGCTATCTGGACAGCATTATAGCCTGCCGAACCGTAAAAATTTATTTCCCGCTCAACATTTTTCGCCGCCGAGTCTATATAGGAATCATGAAAAGGATAATTGAAAAAAATAAGATGTACTGGCTTACCGTTCAGGATAACATTCCTGCCCTCTTCCCATATCTCTCTGAAACCGAACCTCACAGGGATGGTTTCATCAATCTGTTTATTCCCTTTTACAATAGATACGGTCAGTTCGTAAAGATGTGGGTTATCCATATCCCACAGCACAGGAGCATCCCAGGGTTTCCTCCAAGTAAAAACCTGTGTCTTTTCTCCTGTCAGCATTACCCTATCTGGGGAGAAATATTTGCTACTGCCGTTATGTGTTGAACAAGTTGAGATATGGAGATTTAAAGGCCCTTTTTCACCGGCAAGGTTGGAAAGTTCTACCTGTAAGGTCAGTTCTTTTTTCCTGACGGACGGTTGAATAAAAATATCTGAAACAAACACTCCCCGTGGGTATGATTTCAGCCACACGTCTTGTGTAATACCTCTGAGTCTTGCAGTAACCTTTTTTTCAACCGTCATCTCCGCACCGAGAAAAAACTTCATATCTTCTTCAAGAAAGGCATCTACCCTTACTGCAAGTAAATTGCTACCCTCCTTTTTTACCCGTTCCGTTATATCCCATTCAACATCATCCCATTCCCCCTGCTTTCCTATTTTCTTCCCGTTAAGGAAGATTGTGCCGTTCATTGTTATACGGCCAAACTTAAGGATAATACGCTGTCCTTTCCAGCCGGAAGGAATGGAAAACTCACGCAGATACCAGGAAACAGGATAATCGCCAGTTGGTTTCCCCTTCCATCTGCCCATAACATCCCAAGAACCTATTTGAAAATCATCCGTTCCTTCAATCGGGAAATTAGTCGTATGCATCCAGGAAGACGGCACCAGTGTATATCCCCACCCGGATGATGGCGGGGTATCACCCACTTCCTGATAAAGGCATATCTTCCAAACCCCGTTAAGAGAAACTTCTTCCCTGAATGCGTTAACCTGCCGGAAGTTATGGGATATATCCGCAATATATTGCCTTGTCAGGGAGGCTGACATCACCCCGGTACATAAAAAACATAAAACCATCCCTAACATCAGTTTAACTGTATATATCTGGTATCTCCTGCTATTCATTCCGGTTTATATCCTACCAGCAATGCAACCTCTTCTGCCGATAACACCCTGTTGTATATTCGCAGTTCGTCAAGTACTCCATTGACAACCTGTTCAGGAGTATAGTCAGAACCGAATTGTATCACACCGGGACTACCCTTAGGCATCACCACCATAGGGTCGCATGGAGTTCCGTAACTTATTTCCTTTCCATCAACGTATATTTTCACGGCACCGTCAGTAAAAGTAAAGGCAAGGTGGTACCACGTATCGGCTTTCTGCGGAACGTTATTCGGGCTCATAATAAGCGTCTGATTTTTATTGTCATCCCATACCCATACCCTTATCTGAGACCATTCGGTGATAACCATGTACAGCGAATTGGGATTCCAGTTGCTGCCGGCAACGCTCTTGAAAAAGACACAGGGGGATGCTTTCCAGTCCACATACCTTTTAATCCACATTGCAACGGTCCCCTTTGACAGGTCAATGTTTTTTCCGCCGTGGTAGTAAAGTTGCGCATCTCCCTTTATTTCTACTCCCTTACCGAATTTCCCATCTGCAAAATTAAGGTTTTTAGCAATACGGGGCGATTTTGTCCCTTCTGCCAACGCTGCATCCGGAGTACTGTCAAGAGGTGCATAAAACACAAGCCCCTTTTGCAAAGCATCATCAGCAATTAAAGTTTTCCCCATCCCCAGCAATAAAATACTAAACATTAAAAGATACAACTGTTTTCCTGTCATAGTTTCCCTCCTCCTTTTTATGCAATCCTTTTAATAATTTTCTACAAAAAACGTTCTTGCTTTACCTTCACTTGTAACTACTCTTTCCGGGTCATGTATCCACTTTGCATGTCCGTCATAAAACAGCACGTTATATCCCCAAGGTGGTTCCTGATGAGGTGTATATCTCCCCCATGTACCTGTAGTTTCCCATTTGTCGCAAACAAGAGGCTCCCGCGTACCACGCATTCTCGGGTCATCAAGTTTCGGTCTGCCGAAAGTAAGAATGTAATTATAACTGCTGCCGTAATACCATCCACCACCCGTGTCCCCACCCTTATAGATTATCTTTTTATATGTATTGTAACGGTCACTGGGACAGTAAAAAGTATAAGGGTTGGATAGATAAGACGGATACAGCAGTCCTATTCCCTCATATCTTATTGAATCAAAAGTAGCAGGCCTTATCGGAAGATAACCTTCATAATCAATCGCATACATCTTCAAAGCCAACTCCATCTGCTTCAGATTGTTTAAACATCCGACCCGTCTTGCCTTCTCCCTTGCCCTGCTGAGTGCCGGCAGTAACATAGCCGCCAGGATGGCGATGATGGCCACCACCACCAATAGCTCTATAAGGGTAAAACCGTCCCTGTGTTTATACCAGACATTTGTCCGATTTTGAGGCGGATTTAAGTAAGTCATTTTAGTCAACCTCCTCTATTGTATCAC
>CAYORP010000190.1:0-2909 GCA_964406415.1 uncultured bacterium | reverse complement strand
TCAGAAGGTCTTTTCTGGTAGGCAGGGAGATAATGGTAGATACGGCAGATGGCTACCATTACGGCGTTTTTCAGGGGGTGGACAATGATTTTGTTTATCTGGCCAATTATATATTTGATAAGCAGAAAATGTCTGTCTTTGAGTATTCAGCCCGCGCAGGTTTCAACAGAGGTGTCGTGCCGCGAGAAAAGATGAGAGCGATGTCTGAAATTCCCATGACGGTAAGAGCAACAAAAGGCGAAGAATCAGAACTGCATCATTTTAATGAAAAAAAGAAGTACCCGTCATCCCAGAACATATGAAAGCAGATTAAGGCCGGCTATTATTACAGTTTTGGACAGGCCTGCCGTTATATCCGAGATAATCGGCAACATAACAAAAACCCTCAATCTGGATAAGCCTCCGAAAATTACAAGCCATATCCATGAGTTGGAAAAAACCGGCATTCTTAAGATTCTCACCCCGAAATTGAAGAAAACACAGCCTGGAAAGGTCTACGGCCTTACAACCAAAGGGGTGCGTTATAAAAAACAGATAAGCAAAAAGAACGGCGGAAAGTTCATGTATAAAGAGGTGCCCGGGGTAAATTGGTATGATTACGGATGGTGCGCAATAGGCAGACAAAAGAAAGCTGTTATGCTTGCACTTGATGCAATACCTCTCAGACAGGTGGAATTATTCAAGATAATCAAGGAGAAATATACCAACAGAAACAAGACTGCCGGGATAACACGGCAAAACCTTAATGACCTCTTAAAACTGATGCTTGAAAGGGGAATAGCGGTATCGGTAGAGGATTTTAAGAAGGGCAAAATAAAAAGAAATAAAAAACCGGTGATAAAATACAGATTAAGCGGAAAAGGATTGAAAATCAAAGAACAATTACTTGCTTAAGAAGATTGCTTCAACTCTTTTTCCAGTATCTCCACGAATTTTTTATTGGCAAAGATTTTATCAAGCACCGGGTCAAGTTTACTTCTTCGTTCCAGTTCTATCATCATCTTTTCCTGCTCCGCTTTCAATAAAAGCAGGCTTTCTTTCAAATCCTGGTTTTCATTTTCCAGTTTTTTAAAATTTGTGGCGACCATCTTTTCTTTAATCTCCTCCTCAGCAACACCGCTTCTTTTAATATAGACATCTACCATGTCGCTTGAGAATTTCCAGCCATACCTTACGCATAATTGCTGTCTGTTAAGTTTGGAGGAATAATAGGTAGCAGAGGATTTTCTGAAAATATGGGCGTAAACTCTTTTTTTCAAGACACTCTTGCCCAACCTTGTTATAAACACCCTGACAGAATCATATTTTTTCGCATATACAGGCATGGTAATAGCAGAGGAATTATTTTCCTTAAGATATTCCCTTATTGCTTCTGTAGAGTGTTTCCAATACATCCCTACATTTCTGCCTGCTGTTTTACTAAATTCTTCCCGTATATTCATCTTATAGTAAGGGAATTCTTGAGTCGGCTCTTCTATATCTTCAAACCGTATATTTAAAAACTCCTCAATTCTGAAACCGCCGTCAAACAGGCAGGCAATCAAGAATCTTTCAGAGTTGTTCCTGCATTCTTTATATAATCTCTCCACCTCATGTTCTTTTAATATCTCAGGGGTTTTACTCTTTAGTTTTGTATCAAACCAACCTGTGAGCTCAACACATTTCTCGGGCAACAGCCATTTCAAATAAGTTTTCAGAAAAATCTTAATATCTCTCTTAGTTGCCTCGGAATAAGGATTCTTGTTATGCTTCAGAATCTTATCCCTTTGCACATTCTCAATGAAATTCTGCATATCCTTCTTGTTTATCTTCTCCAGAGGTTTTTTTATGTTATTGCAGACTATTGCCAGAAAATCCAAATATTTTCTCTGGGTTGCTTCTTGAACTTTCAGTCCGTTATTGATTTCTCCGAGAGAAGCGAGCCTTAAGAACTCAAATGCTTTTCTATATTCCTGAGGACATTTCTTCTTGAAGATTGTTTTTCTGCTTTCCAGATTTATGTTATGAACACTTATTTTTTCAACAGGCATGCAAATATAAGAAACCCACTATTTATAAATCTTTGCGAACCGAACACTTTTGTACGAGGCGGAAGGGGAGCCCAGAACATTTTTGTTCGGTTCTCATGTATAAAAAAAATCAGTTGTTTTTATAAGAAATTTTCATTTCTTTATATTTATCGGCATATTTTTTGCTATTCAAATACTCCAGCACTTCCATCCAGTAAGAATATTTAGGCATACCCGAATCTTTTGGATTCTCCCGGTATTTGGGGGCATAGTGTTTATAAGAGTCAGGCATTTCAGTCTATGGCAGGCCAGTCGTCGTATTTGTCTATAATTCCGTCGATTTTACTGTGCGCTTTTTCCATGTCTTCTTTCAACGCTATCTGATAGACAAGGGTTTCCAGTCGGTTGACTCTATCTTCCAGATTCTTTCTTTCAGATTGTTCAGTATTATCTTCGTCCATTTTATATCTTTTCAAGATACTTCCTGTAAGATTGAGCATGCCAAAAACAACTTAAGCAAATCAACAGGTGAATAACTCTGCCTCGGATAAACATGCTTTGCATAACCAGTCTCGAGTCTTCGTCACATCCGCAATAATAACAGGGCATAACTATTGAAATCTTCAGTGGTTTAAAGGGCTTGTACCGAAACTATTCATATCCGAAGTTATATCTATCGTTATGCTTTTCTTTATATCCCATATCCATGCCATATTCTTTCTTATGCTTAATTACGTAGCACAGTTTCATATTAAGGTCTCTCAGCATATTGCTGATATCGTTTATCTTGGTATCTATCCGTATAACTGCTTTTCTTGCTTTGGTCTCAAGTTTTTCTTTCGGCATTTTCATTGGTTTCAGGTTTATCGGGAGAATGTCTTGCTTTGTGTTCTGCCTTCC
>CAYORP010000189.1:0-4755 GCA_964406415.1 uncultured bacterium | reverse complement strand
GTTTCCGTTCCACCCTCTGGGGTTTGCCTTCTCAACCATAATGATGACAAACGCCCTCTGGTTTTCAATATTCATAGCATGGTTGGTAAAAACTATGATACTGCGTTACGGTGGGTCTCAGATTTACGAGAAAGGCAAACTTTTTTTCATCGGACTTATAGTTGGACAGTTTGTAGTCAACGGCATATGGCTGATTATAGATTTCTTTTCCGGTAAAACCGGCAATGTGCTCTTCTGGGCATAGCGGATTATTGATTACGGTTAACGGCAATCTTATGGAGTTTATATTCAACACTGTCAATCAGTGCCTTCCATGAAGCCTCTATGATATTCTCGGAAACACCAATAGTTCCCCAGGTACCTTCCTCGTCCGTCGTTTCTATGATAACCCTTGTCACAGCAGCCGTCGCCTCTTCGGGATGCAGTATCCTGACCCTGTAATCGGTCAGTTTCATATTTTCTATCTCAGGATAAAACTTCACCAGAGCCTTTCTGAGTGCATTGTCAAGTGCATTGACCGGGCCGTTACCCTCACTGGCTGTGTGCTCAACTATATTACCCACCCGGATTTTAACCGTGGCTTCCGAAACAACCCTGTTACACCTTTTTTCCACAAGGACGCTAAACCCTTCTATCGTAAAAAGTTTTCTGTATTGACCGAGTGTTTTCTTGACCATAATGTCAAAAGACCCCTCAGCCGATTCAAACTGATATCCCTCATTTTCAAGTTTTGTAACGCTATCAAGAATCTTTCTGATACTTTCAGGGTCATTATCAAGATTGTAGTTTTTCGCCTTTTGCAGTATGGTACTTTTACCTGAAAGTTCAGACAGTAAAATCCTTCGTTCGTTACCCACCTTTGCAGGGTCAATATGTTCATAGGTTACAGGATTCTTGTTTACAGCATCAACGTGGATTCCTCCTTTGTGTGCAAAGGCACTCATACCTACGAACGGCTGTGAATTTGGAGGAATCATATTGGCAGTTTCGTATATAAAACGGGAGACCTCTTTCAGTCTAACAAGATTTTTATCGTCCACACACCTGTACCCCATCTTCAGTTGCAATACAGGTATTATAACGGAAAGGTCCGCATTCCCACATCTTTCCCCTATTCCATTCATTGTCCCCTGAACATGCATCACCCCTGCCCTAACCGCTGTTATGGAATTGGAAACAGCCACTCCGGAATCATTATGGGCATGCATCCCGAGAGGAACACTGATGTTAGCGGAAACCTTTTTTATTATCTCTTCTATCTCAAAAGGCAGTGAACCGCCATTTGTATCGCAGAGAACCAATTTATCCGCACCAGCGGCTTCAGCAACAGTCAGCGTTTTCAAAGCATATTCAGGATTTTCTTTATAGCCGTCAAAAAAATGTTCTGCATCATAAAATACTATCCTGCCATATTTTTTTAGAAATTCTACGGAATCTTCAATTAATTTCAGATTTTCTGTCATTGTAATTCTCAGAACGTCCTGAACATGAAGAGCCCATGATTTACCAAATATGATAATGTACTCAGTGCCACTTTCAAGAAGTTTTTTCAAAAACGGGTCCTTATCTGCAGAAAAATTCTTTCTTCTGGTACTTCCAAAGGCTACAATTTTTACGTTTCGGAATTTTCTTTTTTTAACCTGTGCAAAGAATGAAACATCCTTGGGGTTTGAGCCGGGCCAACCACCCTCAACAAAGTCAATGCCAAACTCATCCAGTTTCTCCGCTATCTTAATCTTATCCTTTATGGTAAAGGAAATAGACTCTCCTTGAGAACCATCGCGCAGGGTGGTATCATATATTTCAATTTTTTTCATTTGCATAATCACCTCATACCGTAAATTTTACTACTACTGTAATTTCCTGTCAAAATCCGTGCAATAAATTGCACCGCTACAATACCATCTTTTGTCAAAATTAACAAAATGGCGTATTATGTATAAAGAACCCGGTCAGTGGAGAAAACATGAAAAAAGTATTTATCTGTTGTTTTTTACTGTTACTTCTTAGCACAGTATTTACAGAGGCAAAACAGAATACTGGATACACACTAAATATAGACGGTGCCATAGGACCGGTTACCTACTACCAGATAAAAAACATCCTAACGCTTGCAAGGAAGAACGATGCCGACTTTGTAATGCTTATAATAGATACTCCAGGAGGTTTACTCTCTTCCACGAGAAAAATAGTACAGGAAATCCTTGCATCGGAGATACCTGTCATTGGATTTGTTCATCCAAAAGGTTCGCAGTGTGCCTCTGCTGGAGTATTTATTGCTCTCTCCTGTCATATTATTGCTATGTCTCCCGCCACCAACATCGGTGCCGCCCACCCGGTAAATCTCGGAGGGAAGCAGGATGAAACAATGGAAGAAAAGGTTATAAATGACACAGTAAGTTTTATAAAAAGTATTGCACGCCACCGTGAAAGGAATACAAGATGGGCGGAAAGGGCTGTAAGGGAAAGCATTTCTTCAACCGAAACCGAAGCACTGAATGAAAAGGTAATAGACATAATAGCAAACAACACGGGTGAACTTTTAACCGCAATAGACGGAAAAGATATAAAAATCAATAACACCGAAAAGGTATTAAACACAAAGGATGCACGGTTATTAACACTTAGGGAGAGTTTTAAGGAGAGGGTTTTAAAAATCATTGCAAATCCCAATATCGCCTATATCCTGCTGACGCTCGGCACACTGGGCATACTGCTGGAACTATACAACCCCGGGCTTGGAATCCCTGGAATTGTCGGCACGGTATCCCTTATCCTTGCCTTTTTCGCCCTGCATACCCTGTCCATAAATGTCTCTGGTTTATTGCTTATTGCAGTGAGTTTTGTTTTTTTCGCCATAGAGGCAGTAACCCCTGCTTTCGGGTTATTCATCATCTCAGGTATAATAACGCTCACGCTCGGTTCATTTTTTCTTTTTCGTCCGATGTCCGATTTTAATATACCCAATACCCTGATAGTCGGAGTTGTAACCACTATAGGAATTATACTCTGGCTTGCCATATGGGTTACATGGAAAACCAAAAGGCGAAAGGTCACAACAGGCAAGGAAGGACTGCTCGGAGAAAAGGCAAGGGTTATTAAATCACTGACACCTGAGGGAACTGTTTTTGTCCAGGGGGAATACTGGAGAGCACGCAGTGAAACCGAAGAAATTCCCCGGGACGCAACGGTTATTGTAAAAGGATATGACGGCTTCACCCTTATAGTGGAACCTGTTAAAGAAAAGCAAAAAATCTCTACGTCGTCATCTTCTCTTGCCAGTAAAGAAAATAATTGTTAGGGGAAAGGAGCTAAAATGACTGCTCAAAATGAGAACATTTACGAGTCTGATGTGTGGAGGATATTCAGGATAATGGCAGAGTTTGTGGAGGGATTTGAAACACTTGAAAAAACCAAAAATGCGGTAACCGTGTGGGGTTCGGCAAGGGTCAAAGAAAACGATGAGTGGTACAAAAAAGCCGTTAAAACAGGAAAACTCCTTGCAAAAAAAGGCTACACGGTTATAACAGGTGGAGGACCCGGCATTATGGAAGCAGCAAACAGGGGTGCCTCTCTTGCAAACGGAGACTCCATAGGCATAAATATTGAACTGCCTCATGAACAAAAACCCAATCCATACATAAAGACTCTTATATCGTGCAGGTATTTTTTCACAAGAAAGGTTATGTTCGTCAAGTATGCAAAAGGGTTTATTATCTTCCCCGGTGGTTTCGGCACACTTGATGAGTTCGCAGAGACAATGACGCTTATCCAGACAGAGCGTATACACAGGTTCCCTGTTGTGCTTGTTGGTAGCGACTACTGGAAAGGGCTTGCTGAATGGATAGAAAAAAACGTGCTTGGCAGAAACTATATAGACAGTGACGACCTGAAGATTTTCAGCATCGTAGATAAACCTGAAGATGCAGTGGATAGTATAGAGAGATTTTACAAATAAAATACCGGATAACAATACAAAAGGAATTTTGAGAATAGATAAGAGGGAGTTTCATTTTACAGGACTGGATAGATGGGAAAAACAAGAAAGAAACCCGACGTACTGTTTATACTTACTGATGACCAGCGTTTTGATACTATTAACGCACTTGGCAACAGGGATATTATAACGCCCAATATGGACAGTCTTGTAAAAAACGGCGTATCCTTCACCAATTCTTACATACAGGGCGGTACTACAGGGGCAGTGTGCATGCCGAGCAGGGCAATGATTCACACAGGCAGGTCCCTGTTCCGCATTAAAGATGCAGGGTTGTCTATTCCCAAAAGTCATACGCTGATGGGAACCGTTTTCCAAAAAGCAGGCTACAGGGTATTTGGAACAGGCAAGTGGCACAACGGCAAGGATTCTTATGCAAGGAGTTTTAGCGACGGTGCGGAGATTTTTTTCGGCGGAATGAGTGACCACTGGAACGTACCCGTATATGACTTTGACCCCACAGGTAAATACGAAACAAAACTGCCTTTTTGTCCAGACGCTTATCACTCCAATGAAATAAATTGTAGAGACTGCACACACATAACAGCAGGCAAACACTCAAGCGAATTACTGTGTGATGCCGCAATAGACTTCATAAAGAAAGACAGAAAGGATAAACCTTTATTCATTTATCTGTCTTCTTTAGCACCCCACGACCCGAGAACAATGCCTGAAAAGTATCGCAAAATGTACAGTCCGGACAAAATGTCTCTTCCCACAAATTTTACAGGCGGCCATCCCTTTGACCTCGGAGAAGA
>CAYORP010000188.1:0-6015 GCA_964406415.1 uncultured bacterium | reverse complement strand
TTTACAACCCGATGAAACGACCTCTGAGATAGATGTCAATGGCACCGGCTACGGAGGTACCCTCGGACTGTTGTACAAAGGGACCAACTACAGCATAGGACTTACCTATAAAAAAGGATTTACTGTTGACTATGACGGTGACTTTAAGGTGACCGGGATTCTTAAAGAAGATGCAAAGGTGGAAATAGAATTTCCTCATATAGCAGTGATAGGCTTTGCCTTCTATCCCAACCCGAATCTGAAGTTTGAGTTTGATGCGGAATGGGCAGGCTACTCCTGTCTGGAGGAAATCCCTGTTACTATAGAAAATTTACCGCCGAGTCCCCCGATTGAAAAGAACTGGGAAGACTGCTATATGTTTTCTCTCGGAACAGAATACAAAAAATCTGAGAATGTAAAACTGATGGGAGGTATCGCCTACCTGACAAGTTCAATGCCTGATTCAACGTGGAAGCCGAGTCTGCCCGGTTCAGACAGTATTGTGGTCGTTGCAGGTAGCGAGTTTTCTGGCAGATTGGGAACCCTGAACCTGTCTCTTGGACTGAATCTTTTCAAGGAACGCAAAATAGATGAAGGAGGATTGTACGATGGGAAATACAGTTCAACAGGATATTTCTGCACGCTCGGTTACAAAAAATCATTCTGACGGGGCAGATAAAGAAGGAACTATTCTTGTCATTGACGACGAACTTGGACCGAGAGAGTCTCTCAGGATGCTTTTCAAGGATGACTATACTGTTATTACAGTAGAAAACGGGGACAAAGGCATCGCCTTGCTGAAAAAACACAATCCTGATATGGTTATACTTGACCTTAAGATGCCGGGCAAAAACGGGATTGAAACGCTTGAAGAAATAAGAGGTATTGATGAAAAAGTGCCTGTCATAATACTGACAGGTTATGGAGATATGGAGGCAGCAAAAAAGGCGATACACCTTGGCACACTTGAGTTTATAAGCAAACCATTTGACATAAAAGAGATAAGGAAAATCGTTAAGGAAAGTTGTGAAAAGAGACACATTGAAAAACGCTCAGAAAAACTGGTTTATCAACTTAATACACTGAACAGCAGTTTGAAGGAACGGATGGCACAACTTGAAAATATGGCAACAATAGGGCAGTTTTCCGCAGAAATAATACACGAAGTCAACAATCTTCTGACAGTTATTTACGGATATGCACAGATTCTTATGAAGGAAATAGACAAAGACAACCTGCAGTCCGGCAACAAGAAATATGTAAGCATTATAGAAAACGAGATAAAACGCTGCCGTGAAATAACAAAAAGCGTTGTTGAACTTGCCAGGACGAATATGGAAATAAAAAATGTTGACATTAACAAAATTGTAAATAAAATAGTTGAGTTGTTTGAAAATTCCAGAATTGCGAAAAAGATACGGTTCATAACCGAATGCGGGGAAAACATCCCTGAAATTAAAGCAGATGCCAACCAGATTCACCAGGCCATAATAAATGTTGTCCTCAACAGCATACAGGCAATAGAATCAAACGGACAGATTATTATAAAAACCGGGACCGATGGGAATAACCTGTTTGTCTCCATAAAAGACAACGGTAAGGGAATCCCGGAAAAGGCAATAGGAAGGATTACAGAACCATCCTTCACCATTGACAAAAAAAACGGGACAGGACTGGGATTATCCATAACAAACAGGGTGATACAAAACCATAACGGCAGGATGGAAATCAAAAGCGATATAAACAAAGGCAGCGAATTTACCATCTACCTGCCTCTGACATAAGGGAATAAAGGTTGCCGTAAAATCCCCGATGTTGTAAAATAAGGGTATGGACAAAAGAATAATTAGGATTATTCAGATACTGGAAAAAGAGTATCCTTCGGCAAAAACCGCACTGAATTTTTCAACCCCTTTCCAGTTACTGATAGCAACGTTATTATCCGCACAGACCACAGACGCTATCGTCAACAAAATCACACCCTCTCTCTTTGCAAAATATCCCACTCCAGAGGCAATGGCATCTGCCCCGCTGGAAGAGATAAAATCTCTGATAAAATCTGTTAACTACCACAATAACAAGGCTTCCAACATCAAAAAACTGTCATCGTTAATCGTGAGAGAGTTCAAAGGGAAAACCCCTGATACAATGGAGAATCTTGTACAACTTCCCGGAGTAGCGAGAAAAACTGCCAATGTCCTGCTTTCACAGGCATTCGGCAAAGCCGAAGGCATCGTGGTGGACACCCATGTCAAACGTCTCAGTGAAAGACTATCTTTGAGCAACCAAAAAACACCCGAAAAAATTGAGATAGACCTTATGAAAATCATACCCCGGGAGAAATGGATTTCATTCCCTTATGCGCTTATAATGCACGGCAGAAAGGTGTGTAATGCAAGAAAACCCCTTTGTTCCGTCTGCGTTGTATCTCACCTCTGCCCTTATTCAACTGCAAAGGGGGGTAAATCCCCCCGCACCCCCCTTTAATAGGGGGGGAGAGGGAATTTTGAGGAGAAGAAAGAAAATGTCTATCCAACAGATAATAAAGAACAAGATTGAATTGTTTCTCCTGCTTGTTTTGATTTCCGGGTGCACATTTACCGTGGCTACGACATCCAGAGACACATCAAGTACAGACAGGTATACATATCACTATGTAAGGAAAGGTGAAAACCTTTTCCGAATTTCCAAATATTATTATAGTGCAGAACTGGTTAAAGAGATAAATGCGGGAATTGAAAGAATCAGAGAAGTTAATAAGATGAGAGCAGACCAACTCTCTGTTGGACAGAGACTCCTGATTCCCGGCACAACAAAAAAACAGCCTTCATATTCCTTACTGCCACCAGACAGCATCCCGTCAGTCACAGGACCAACTGAAACTACATTGGAGCCTGCCCCGGCTGAGGAATTCCACCCGATAATAGCAGAAAAGGTGTTTGCATGGCCGGTCAAGGGAAAGGTTATATGCAAATTCGGAGAGCTGGACAATCAGGGCATAGATATCCGTGTCGACCCGGGGATAGACGTCCTGTCTGCAGACAGCGGCAGTGTAGTTTTTGCCGGCACAACGCCCAAGTATCAGGAGACTGTTATTGTTGAACATTCTGACAGTAACTATACAGTTTACGGACACGACCTTGAGATTACAGTCAAACAGGGAGACACTGTTAAAAAAGGTGAGACAATAGGAAAAATCAAAAGCGGCACACACAGGATAAGATACCTGCATTTTGAGATAAGGATTGACAATACGGCAGTCAATCCACTTGTTTATCTCCCGGAACAGCAGAACTAAAATGGGAAATATGGAGAACCTGAATCTTGCCCCTTATGCGATAAGGTCTGCGGAAACAAAGGGAAGGAGATATCCTGAAACTGAACATCACTTAAGAACTCCATTCCAGCGTGACAGAGACAGGATAATACACTCCACGGCATTCCGCCGCCTTGAGTATAAAACACAGGTTTTCATATACTATGAGGGTGACTATTATAGAAACAGACTCACACATACCCTTGAGGTCCAGCAACTTGCAAGAACAGTAGCAAGGGTTCTAAGGGTTAATGAAGACCTTGTAGAAGCCATATCCCTTGCCCATGACCTCGGGCATACTCCCTTCGGACATAAGGGAGAATCCGTCCTAAATGAAATTATGAAAGAACTGGGGTATTCAGGATTTGAACATAACAGCCATGGACTGAGGGTTGTTGACGAAATTGAAAGAAGGACATCGCAATACCCCGGCCTTAACCTGACCTACGAGGTCCGTGAAGGGATAGTGAGACACACTACAAGTTATGACGCTCCCAGACAGGATGGGATGGAAGAGTTTCTAAAGTATCCGTCTCCATCCATTGAGACGCAGATAGTAAGTTTGTGTGACGAAATTGCATATACTTGCCATGACCTTGATGATGGAATAAAATCTGAAATAATAAAAACCGACGACCTCAAGTCCATTACCCTGTGGAAAGAAGTGGGAGGTATGAGCAGAGACAATGATAACGACGCCGGTCTAAAAAGAAGAATGATGGTTAGAAATTTTATCAACTATCTTGTGAACGACCTTGTGGAACAAAGTGAGAAAAGACTGAATAATTCCACAGTGAAAAACGTGGAAGAAGTGAGAAAATCAAAGGACTATTTAATCTCACACTCTGAAGATATGAAAGTAAAACATACGGAACTGAGAAAATTCCTTGAAGATAATATGTACTTCCATTACAGGGTAATAAGAATGGCACAAAAAGCCGCAAGGATTATCAGAGACCTTTTCTATACGTACCTTGAGGAACCCAGGCAGATGCCCTCGGGAATCCAGATAAGACTGAAAAGTGAACCTAAAGAATTGGTGATATGCGATTACATTGCAGGAATGACTGACCGCTTTGCCCATCTTGAACACCAGAAACTTTTTGATACCCACACCCGCGTCTGATAACCGGGGTTCGAGATTCGGGACCAGCAAATCCTCCCATCGCCCCTTCCCTCGCCCTTGAGGGGAGAGGGTCCGGGTGAGGGTGAAATGATATGAAAAATAAAAAACTCTGGCTCTGTGCAAACCTTGCTGGACTGGGTTCTGTCCGCTTAAAAAAACTTCTGAAGGACTACGGCAGTATTGAAAAAGTCTTCAGTCTCAGCCATTCAGAACTGGCTGATGCAGAGATTCCTAAAAAACTTGCGGTTAAAATTCAAGGTTGGGAACAACTGCCGTGGAAGAACGAACTTGACTTCTGCGAACGAAATGGCATATCGGTCATCACAATGGAAGAGGACAACTACCCTGCTCTTCTAAAACAAATCTTTGACCCACCGATTCTTCTCTTCGTGAAAGGAAAGATTCCTGCAGAAGGTATAACCTTTGCCATAGTGGGAACCCGTAACCCTTCTGTCTACGGGTTGAAGATGGCGGAGAAGTTTGCAACTGAACTTTCATACTACGGATTTGTCATAATCAGCGGGATGGCAAGAGGAGTTGACACCGCTGCACACAAAGGGGCTCTGAAAGGGGGCGGGAAGACCATAGCCGTAACCGGGTGCGGTTTCAAACAATGTTATCCGAGAGAGAATGAAAGGCTCTCAAAAGAAATTTCCAGAACTGGAGCCGTAATAACTGAATTCACTTCGGAGACGCCACCCGAACCGCAGAATTTTCCACGAAGAAACAGGATTGTCTCCGGACTCTCCAGAGGCGTCCTTGTGGTTGAAGCGGGTCAGAAAAGCGGTGCACTGATAACGGCACACCTTGCCGTTGACCAGGGACGCGAGGTCTTTGCACTGCCCGGCAGGGTGGATGCACTTTCGTCAAAAGGGACAAACCAACTCCTCAAAGAAGGGGCAGCGCTGGTTGAAAACATTGAGGAAATCATAAGCGGTCTCAACCTTGAGATAAAAAAGGTTGAAAGAAAAGAGGTTTTACAGACAACGGTTCTATCAGAAGAAGAACAGGTCGTATTTAACCTTATACGGATAAAGGGACGGCAGACTATTGACGAACTGCTTACAGATACCGGAATGAGCAGCACAAAACTCTTTCAGGCACTGCTGTCACTCACCACCAAAAACCTCATAACCGAACTCCCCGGTAAAAACTATACCCCCAGATAATCTCTAAGCGTTATCGCTTCCATTGTCATAATCTGTAATTTTACGACGTGCCTGCTTCTTTTCCCCCCTTATCTTTTTCTCCCTTGCCTCTAATCTTCTCACATACCCCGGCTTTCTCGTAGGAATGCGTTTTTTCTTCACCTGTTTCAAAAGAGCAATCCTTTTTTCCAATCTCTGCAGGGCAAGTTGTTTATTTTGATACTGGGACCTGTACTCTGTGGCTCTGACAGTTATGCCAGTGGGAATATGTACTATCTTCACTGCAGTGGCCTTTCGGTTCTTCCTCTGTCCACCGGGCCCTCTGCTGCGGTAAAAGTATATCTTTATACTTCCGTTTTTATGCATCCCTCACCTCAGATATGATGAACTCCTAATAAAGGTACCCCAGATGTTTCATAAACGTCAATAGTCTGATAATGAGACCT
>CAYORP010000187.1:0-17489 GCA_964406415.1 uncultured bacterium | reverse complement strand
TAGGCCAACCATCCAGCATACGAGTCAATGGCAAACTTCGGCAGAGACGGAACATCGGTGATTATTAAATCACCTTCCTCAACCGTAACGACCGGCTGGTCACACGGCCGGTAGTTGATAACACTTCCCGGTCCGTAGGTAACATACCCTTTCGGAAACCGGCTGTGAGAATTGACGGGAACAATACAGATTCCCCCACTTTTAACAAGTGTCCTGCCCCAGTGAAAATAGTATTTTGTTTCCGTTGAAACGTTCTTTATTATCTGGGTGCACCTCAAACGAGAAGAATCTTCTGCAAGGGTGAATTCTCTGATTAACTGGACGCCTGTTGCAGAATCTTTCTGGCTTATCATACGAGCCTTCCTGGGACCAATAATTTCGCCTTCCCACTCTCCCAGCCATAGTAACGAATGTTTCGGAGTGACCATCTCAGGTCCGATGTCAAAACGTCCACCGCAGGGGTCTATAAGACTTTTCTCCGTGGAATAAACCCAGCCGTCATGAGAGGAATTAAGATACAGGGAGTTTATCCTTTTCAAAGAATACTCAAGAACCCTTCCCCCTGTATGAGGACCCAGAACCACACGGACATCTTTATTCTCAAGAAAGATACAATCGTTATATCCTGCATAATTTATATAACCGGTACCTTCAAAAATCTCTTCTCCTGCCTCTGTAAAATTCAAAGAGAGGAGTATATTCAAAGCAAGGTAAAATGTGATTTTCTTAAACATCCTTTAACTTCCCCCCGGGAATGCCTAACTTAATGTAAAATAGAACCCCTGTATACCTGTTAAAAACCCGATTATAATCCATATGCCTGCTGTCACAAAACTGCCCAGTATCATCCCGAGAAAGAATTCCTTTGCCTTATTGTAAATCTTTATACCGCCGTATTTCATTATAAACACCTTTATCAGCCAGGCAATGAAAACAGAAAACCATGTCTGATAAACAGGATAAGATATCCCAACAGCCAGACCGACAGGTGAAATAGGCCACCAGAGAAGATAATTCCTCGCAAGAACAAGAAGAAACATCAGGAATCCTCCGAGAGTAAGAAATCCCAATTGTGCCTTCCCAAACTCAACAGGATAATTCATAAAGTTTGTGACCCATTTAACCGCAAAACTTGCAAGCCCGGAAAACTGCCAGGAATACAGGTTAATACCTCCATATTTATATCCCAGTAGAAGCGTAATCCATGCAGAAGAAACAAGTGATACCACTATCGCACCCAGTATACCAAACAGCAATCTGCGGCAGTTAATCTTAAATTCTGTGGACAATTTCAAACCATTGGCAACAGAAGTCATAACCAGAGTTCTTATATCAGTTGCCCAGGCAAAGGTCATACCAAGACCTGTAAGTCCTGCATTACCCAGGTACCTTGAACCGAAAAGGTCAAGCGTTGGAACAGCAGGTATCACAGGCGCTCTGTAATATGCAAGACCTGCCTGTGCTATGATACGGGTAATCCCGATAAATATCAGAATTGTTATTGAGGTAAAGAAAATTGACGGCATCAGCCTTATTCCGGTTCTGTTGAGCCACCAGACAACAAAAATGAAACTGATAACGAATCCCCAGAAAGTCATTCTGTAGGAAAGCATCTCTTCTCTGTCAGTATCATCTCCTTTCAGTTTCCCTATCGCCTTCAAATAGATTTTTTTCAGGTGTCCTCTGGCAAACCACAAACAACTTACGCTCAAAACAAGTAAAGCACCCAGCGACTGCAGTGCTATAACCTGCGGAGCAGGGTCTGAAAAAGGCTGGACAGGACCTATGGAAAAGCCTATCCTGTTGAGAAATCCTGTTTGCATTATAAACAAAAAAGCGAAAAACCAGACGCTGAAAAGGACGCTCGTTGACATAAAGAATGCAAGACCGATAACCTCAAAAAAGACCCTGAACTGGATACTGAATGCCCTGTTGAAAATACTCACGGTCTGGCTTAAATGCGGTGCCGGAATCATAGGGAAAATTGTACCCAGTCCCTTAAGACTGTATATGAGAAAGGGGATTAAAAACCCGAACCACATAAGTTTGCTTCTGTAAAGAGGTTCTCTTTCCTTAACCATTGCCATTGGCAGTTCAGTGAGCGGATAGGTCAGACGTTCCTTTTCCACCCACTGTTTCCTGAGCATTACCATCAGGCAGATACTCATAAAGTAAAAAACGATTATGAACAGGAACCAGTTTCCGAGTGGTTCCACCCATGCCTCCCAGGGTATCTTCATCCCTTTCGGCAGTCCTTCGTAAACCTGCCATATTGCCTCCCTGCTCTGCGGAAACAGATGCCCGGGCAGATGCGGATGGACAACCTCTTCCCATCTATTTATCGGGGTAGCATAATAAAAAATGCCCCCGAGTAAACCGATGAGGTTCATAGTGAAACCCCAGGAAGGGATGGCACATGCCACCAGCATCATTATATATACGGTGATAAGTTCGGAAGGTTTCAGGTAAAAACGCGGCATAACCTTTTTCAAAAACAGATTGATGAGAAAGACAAGAATGAAAAAAAGAAATACCGCCGCACCTGTTGAATAATCAGCACAAAGAGCAGATGCCTGAATGTGTAAAACTGTAAAGGGTTCACCAGCACCTATTATGAAAGAGGCTACCAGCCCGATAATAATGGCCCTTAACGTTATCATCTCTTCTCTTCCTTTTGTTCAGGGATAAATCATCAGAAAGGTATTATATTAGCATACATTAAAAACCCTTCAAAATCTGACGAGATTTAACCATACCTGAAGCAGGCAACAAAATGGTCTTTTTTAACCTGTTTTAACAACGGCTTTTCCCTGAGACATACATCTTCGCTGTATGGACAGGAAGAAACAAAACTGCATCCACCCTTACCATGGTTAACAGTTCTCTTATCCACATCCGCCCCTTTGAAGAAAGCCGAGGATATCAGCAGTTTTGTATAAGGGTGTAAAGGATTCCCAATTACCTCAGGCGTACTGCCATATTCTACTATCTGTCCTGCGTACATAACCGCAATGCGGTCGGCTATGAATTCAACTACCTTGATGTTATGGGAGATAAAAAGGTAGGTAAGGTCCATCTTTTCTTTCAATTCAATAAAAAGATTGAGAATCTTTGCCTGAATGGAGAGGTCAAGATTAGAGGTGGGTTCGTCACATACAATAAATACAGGCGAGGTAGAAAGAGCCCTGGCTATTGATACACGCTGTTTCTCCCCTCCGCTGAACTGGTGTGGAAAGTCATCCACCCTCTCAGAACTGATACCCACCATTTCAAAAAGTTCCTTTACCCTGTTTCTCTTTTCAGCCTTGCTGCATTTTGGTATGCCTTCGGCAACCGCACTGCCGGTTGTCATCCTCGGGTTAAGAGACCTGTAAGGGTCCTGGAAGACAATCTGGAAATTCTTTCTCGCATTCAAAAGTTCTCTTCTGCTCAAACCGGTTATATCTATTCCATTGAAATATACCTGCCCGGAATCTGGTTCAACCAGACGTATCATTGTCTTACCGAGGGTCGTCTTACCGCTTCCACTCTCCCCTATCACCCCGAAGGTTTCCCCTCTGAATATTTCCATGCTGATATCATCCAGTGCTATTACCTCCTCAAGTCTTGGACCCGACCTTATAGTATATCTTTTATCAAGATTCTTTATCTTCCACAATGTCTCCATATCTAAAACACCTCACGGTAGAAACACCTTTTGTTATTTCTCCCGGTTCTTTGCGCAAACAAATTTCTTTCCTGTAAGGGCACCGGGGATGGAATGCACAGCCCTCTGGCAAAGCACCAAAATCAGGAACCTGCCCTTCAATGGTTTTTATCCTGTCTCCCGCCCTGTATCTCTCCGGCAGGCAGGAAATAAGTTTTTCTGTATAAGGATGCAAGGGGTTACTAAAAATTTCTTTCGCCGTAGATACCTCTACGATTTTTCCAGCATACATAACAGCTATCTTCTGTGCAAAATTCACCGCCAGTGATATATCGTGGGTTATAAAGAGAAGCGATAAACCGTACCTTTCCATCATCTCTTTCAATAATTCTATTATCCCGTATGCAGTTGTTACGTCAAGAGCGGTGGTAGGCTCGTCGGCTATGAGAAGGTCAGGACTATTTATTAGAGATATTGCTATCATTACCCTCTGCTGCATTCCCCCGCTTAACTGGTGAGGATATTGGTAATAGACATTCTCTTTCAGTCCGACGTCATTCAGCATCTTAAGTACTCTTTCCTTTCTTTTAACCCGTCCCTTGCCCCCTTTTTTCAAAGGGGGATTTTCACTGTTTTTTATGGCTTCTTCAATCTGGCTCCCGGCGGTAAAAACAGGGTTCAGATAGGAGGAGGGTTCCTGAAAAATCATGCTTACGCGCTGACCTCTTATCTCCGTCAACTCTTTCTCCTGCAGTCTTATCATATCAGTCCCGTGAATCAAAACCTCTCCTTTCTCAAAATGCATATTACGGGGGAGAAGTCTCATAATTGACCTGGCAGTTATCGTCTTGCCGCTACCGCTCTCCCCAACCAGAGCAAGAGATTCATTCTTCCCTATGGAAAGGTTTACCCCGCGAAGGATTCTTGCCTTCCTGAACCTGACCACAAGATTTTTTATCTCCAGCGTCTTTTCCATTATTTACCAGTTTTTAGGGTCCGTAACATTTCTAATCCCATCCCCCATAAAATTAAATGCAATTACAGTAAGAAATATAAAAAAACCAGGCATGAGCATCCATGGAGCAGTGGTAAGTATCCTTAAATTTCCCACTGTAACTGAAAGCATATTCCCCCAACTGGGATATGGCTCCTGTATGCCAAGACCGAGAAGACTCAGTGCTGATTCTCCAAGTATATATCCAGGAATAGAGAGGGTCAGGGCAGTAACAGTATAGGATAAGGTATTTGGAAGTATATGCCTGGTAATTATTCTGAATGAGGTAAGCCCGAGTGAACGTGCCGCAAGAACATACTCCTCCTCCTTAATTGACAGGACCATTCCCCTGATTATTCTTGCAAGGGATGCCCACCCTATGAGACTCAAAATAACAACTATCAAAAGGTATATCTGGATAGAGGAAAGGTTTGACGGGAAAGCCGCTCTTAACGCAAGCATAAGGTAGAAAAACGGGAACATCATTATTATCTCAACCGTCCTCATTAAAACGGTGTCCGTTTTCCCCCCAGAATACCCTGAAATACCTCCGACGAGAAGTCCGAGGAGAAAAGAGATAGCAACACCTATAATGCCTATGGAAAGAGAAACCCTTGCCCCGTGAAGTATGCGTGAAAAAACATCTCTGCCGTGAAGGTCAGTTCCAAAAAGGAATATCTTACCCGGTTCATCAACGCCGAAAAGATATCTGTCTGTCTTAAAAAAGCCAAGGACCTCTCGCTCAGGCCCTTTTATAAAAAACCTTATCTTATGTCTTCTTGAGGAATCAAAGTCGTATTCTTTGAAGACCGCACTGACAGCATCTATCTGGTAGACAACAGGACGGGGCAGAAGAAAATTCCCGGTTCGGGCGATATGTATCACTGTCGGAGGACAGAGAGCATAATCTCTGTGCTGTAACTCATAGGGATAAGGAGAAATAAAATCAGCCAGTAGTGCCAGCGCATAAAGGACAACAAGCAGCCATAAAGAAAAGAAGGAAACCTTATTTGTTCGTTTCAGTCTTAAGAGAAAATTTTTCATCTTAACCTTACCCTCGGGTCAGCCACAGCAATGAGAATGTCAGCAACAAGATTGCCCAGAACAAGCAAAACACCTCCGAGCAGAAGGGAAGCCATCACCAGATAAAGGTCCTGAGAGAGTACTGCATCAAGTATCAGTCTTCCCATTCCGGGCCAGTTGGTTACTATCTCCACCAGTGCCGCTCCGCTTAATACAGAAGACAGGGTATACCCGAAAATCGTTATCATAGGGTTGATAGCGTTCCTTAAGGCATGCCTGAAATATATTCTCACGTTACTCAGACCTTTTGAGTAAGCAGTCACTATGTACGGACTGCCAAATGCCTCAAGAAAGTTGTTTTTCATAAGGCGATACAGCCCCCCGATTCCTGCCAGTGTCAGAGCAATGCCAGGCAGAAGCAGGTGTCGGAAATAGTCAATGAACCTTTCCCAGCCGGTCGCATGGATGTTAAAAACGCTTGTTGTTCCGCCTACAGGTAGAACCATTGTCCTTGCCGCAAAAAAAACCATCAACATTGCTATGAGAAATGACGGTATTGATATGCCTATGTAAGCAAGAAAAGAGAGCCCTTTTTCTTGCCACCTTCCTTCTTTTATTGCAGCATATACGCCAAGTGGGATTGCTATAAACCAGGTAAAAAATATGGAAAACAACGAAAGAGCAAGCGTATTTTTGAGTTTCTGCCCTATAAGGAAAGATACGGGGACATGATAGGAAAAAGACTCGCCGAGATTAAGGCTGAAAAGATTTTTAATCCAGTAAAAATACTGCAGGAATACCGGTTTATCCAGTCCAAAATTTTCCCTCATATCCTCTATGGTTTTTGGGGATATTTCGGGGTTCATCTGCAACTGTGTAAAATAATCTCCCGGTGCAAGTTGTATAATGACAAATGAGATAAATGTCATCCCGATAAGCAGGGGAATAAACTGCAGTAACCGTCTGAATATGTATCTCTTCATTTATTTATCGCCGCGCATGAGTCGCACCGATGCAGAGTATATTTTACTTTTACCCTGCCATAAATCCATTTTCCAAAACCTTAATTGTTTTTTATTATTTCCCGGACTATTTTCACAAACCTCTCAATAATCGCATCTGAATAAAAAACCGGTTCACCTTTCAGATATGTTTCAACCTTATTACCGAGGGGCTTCTTCCACTTTGCGGGTATCTTTTTCATCCCGAGTATTGCACCTGTAACAGAGCCTGCTGTTGCACCGTTACAATCAGTATCCATACCACCCATTACGGTTAATGATACAGTCTTTTCAAAACTATTTCTGCCGTAAAACAATCCTGCAACGGTCAGAGCCGCATTGTTCAGGGTATGCACCCCTGACATACCTTTAAAATAGGCATATATCCTGTCCACGGTTGTCTCCCAATTCTTGTCTCTATTGCACCATTTGAGCACCTGTTGAACAACTTCTGCAAGACGACAGTTATACGGAATCTCTGTTAAGCCGATATTGACAGCATCTATCGGGTCACTGAAAACAAATGCTGATGCGATAACAGCGCTGAAAAACATTGCTCCGTATATTCCGGTAGCCCTGTGGCTCAAATATGCATCACGGTAGGCAAACTCTGCAGCCTTTTCAGGCCATCCTGCTGCTGCATATCCCCATGGGTCGCTTCTGATATACGCGCCTATCCAGTCCTGAAAAGGATTATTCAATCCACCTGTCTGAAAAGGTGATACGCCTTTTTTAAGATTGGCAAGTGCAATATCCTCTGCTGTACAGGCCATAGGAAGATATCTGAGCCACATCTTTCCGACATCCTCGGTAGTAAAATCCTGCCCGCACTCTTCCAGTATCAATAGTCCGAGTAACGTGTATGCAAGGTCATCATCGGCTCCAACGTATTTTAGATTCTTTTTCAGAAAATCCTTCCTCGGTGTTCTTTCATAGTGTAACAGGTCAGGCGAATTCTTAGGGTCTACTGTCCAGTAATCTGTAATCGGATACTTAATGCCTGAATAATTACAAAAATCCTTTATGGACTCTTCAGCCATCCCTTCAACCGGTATTCCGAGAATACAACCGGCACACCTTCCCATCCATGCTCCTTTTATCTTTTCCTCAAGTAAGGAAACATCCATCTTATCAGTGAGCCGTCTCGGCCCGGCAGGTCTCAACCTTCTGATTCTGCTAAAATCGCTGGGTTCTTTTTTCAAAACAGATGGCCTTTCAATCTCTTTTTTAACCTTTTCAGACCATTTTGCAATATCCGCTATTTCCCCATCAACATACCTATCAGTTGCACCTCCACGTTCTTTTAACAGGTCCATCCAGAGTTTATACTCATTCCAAGCCTTGTCCAGTTCAGGAAAATATCCCATTTTTTCCGAGCTCCCTTTACTGTCTATATAAAAAATCACTGCAAAACAAAGGTATTGATATCCGGTTCTCCCTTTGTTATAATTATCCCATTACGGGAAGAAAAAAACAAGGCAATGGACGGGACTCAAACCTTAAATCTCCGGAACCCAAGATTTTCAGAGGACAGACGGTAACAGAAAACAGGATAATCGTCCGATAAAAAGGTAGCAGTATAAAACCCGGCAGGAGCGCAGGAACAGGTAAGAGATTTACTGTGTATATGAAACACTTTTGAGTCAATGAGCCGGACACTGCCGCTACATTCCGGTATTGGTGATTACCATGAAAAAACCCTGAATACACAAAAAATTTCCACTCCATCCTCATTACCTTTTAATCTGTTGAGAGATTTTCAGGAACAAAACTAAAATATTGACAGGGGGGCGTTTTGTTGTTATAATCTACAAACTATGGGAAGAAAAAAACAAGGCAACGGAAGGGACTCAAACCCTAAATTCCTGGAAACGAAGATTTTCAGCGGACAGACGGTAACGGCAGGCAGTATAATAGTCCGACAGAGAGGCAGCAGGATAAAACCCGGCAGGGGTGCAGGCATAGGTAAGGACTATACTATTTTCAGTCTGGTTGACGGAATGGTTGATTTTATTGATAGGGACGGTAAAAAAGTAGTAAATGTTACACCAATCTCTAAATGATAAAACTTGCCATAGAAACGAAAAAGATTGAAGAGATAGAAGACCTTGAACCGCACGAAATAAAAGGTATATTTACAACCTCAGAACTTTCCCACAGCAGTAACATCACACTTGCAGGAAAACTTGCCGCTAAGGCCGCGTTTTTAAGGAATGCCGGGTTTTCAGATTTTGCTGAACACTACAAAAAAGTGGTAGTAGACAAGACATTTTCGGGCAGACCTTTCCTGAAGATATTTGATGCTTCAATCATGGGGAAAATCTCGGATTTCAAGACATCTGTATCAATATCACATACGAAGGATACGGCAGTTGCCATCTGTATCCTCTACAACGAGAGTTTTCCTAACTCTTCTTTCTCCCAGCCTCCTGGTTCTTTCTCCCCAGGGAGGAAAAGGACAGGATGAGGAGGGGGTAAAGGGCATTCAATGAAAAAAAGACTCAAGGATAGCCACAAGGGAAACTACGGACATCTTTTTATTCTCGGTGGCAGTCCTGGGTTAACCGGTGCAGTCTGCCTGGCAGGTGAGGCGGCGCTGCGAAGCGGCTGCGGGCTGGTAACCATTGGAATACCTGAAGGATTAAACGATATAATTGAGATGAAACTTACCGAGGTAATGAGCCTGCCCCTTGCCGAAACCAAACAACGGACCTTTTCAACCGGTGCTGTTACACCTGCACTTGAATTCATACGGGAACGCGCAGACGCACTGGTAATAGGCCCTGGAATATCATGTCGGGTAAAGGAAACCGCTAAATTTGTAAAAAATGTTGTGGAAAAGACTGAAAAATTTCTCGTCATAGACGCCGATGCAATAAAGATAATCTCTGAAAATAAGTCCCTGCTGAAAAAGAAAAGGAATGTTATACTCACCCCGCACCCCGGAGAGATGGGATATCTTACCGGCCTGACCATAAAGGAAATTCAGAAAAGGCGCGAAGAAACAGCAAAGGAATTTGCGGAAAAATACGGGGTTACCCTCATCCTCAAAGGACATCACACGGTAATTACAGACGGTAAAAACACCAGTATCAACCTCACAGGCAACCCCGGCATGGCAACCGCCGGAAGCGGGGACGTACTTGCAGGGATACTCGGAAGTTTTCTTGCACAGGGATATGGACCCTTTGAGTCCGCAAAGTATGCTGCCTATATACACGGACTGGCAGGAGACCTTGCCGCGAAGGAACTCGGTGAAATATCCCTCATTGCCACCGATATCATTGATAAACTCCCTGAAGCATTTTTTTGTTCCTTGTTTTGATATGTGTTATGATTAGCGTGCACATCTGTTTCCCAAAATAGGGAGGAATTATGCCAAACAGACAGGATGCTCCGCAGATAACGGACAATTTTATAGAAAAGTGGGCTGACAGCATAAAGCCGAAGATGGCTTTTAAAGCGAAAAGCAGAGAAGAATTCCTCACATGGAAGGAACACCTGCTCAAAAAGGTTAAAGAACTTCTCGGAGAATTCCCGGAGCCATCTGACCTGGCACCTTTGAAGGTATCAACAGAAGAAAAAGAAAAATACACAAGAGAAAAATATATCATACAGACTGAAAAAGACTGCTTTATGCCTCTCTATATTCTAATACCGAAAGGCAATAAAGAGAAATATCCTGCCATATTATGCTGTCATGGACATGGAGATTACGGAAAAGACCCTGTAGCAGGTGTACACAATAATAATGCTGCTGTAATAAACAGTATAAAACTTCACAATTATAACTACGGAGAACTGATGGCAGAACGGGGTTTCATCACAATATGCCCTGACTGGCGCAGTTTCGGCGAACGTATCGGATACCACAACCCCTTCGCCCCCAGAGATATATGCAATATTCATTTCATACAACACCTGTTACTTGGAAGAACTCTTCTGGGTGCAAACGTTTTTGACGGAATGAGGGCGATTGACTTCCTTCTTACAAGGGAAGATGTGGATGCGGAGAACATCGGTTGTATGGGGCTTTCCTTCGGCGGAACAATGGCTACCTACCTGACCCTCCTGGACCCACGGATAAAAGCCGGCGATATCATCTGCTATGCAACCACCACGAAACACTATGCAATAAGCCGTGCCAATTTCTGCGGCAGTCAATTGGTTCCGAATCTTTACCGGTATGCAGATATCGGAGATGTGATTGCATCTATATGCCCCAAGCCACTTTTGATTGAGTCCGGTGCCAATGACACCTGTTTCTGGATTCACTCAGCCAGAGAGGCACACAAAAAAGTTATCTCAGCGTATGAAGCGGCTGGAGAAAAAGATAAACTTCATATAGAGGTTTTCCCGGGAGAACATAAATTTGCAGGAGGTATGGCTTTTAAATTCTTTGATACCTATTTAATGGAGAAATGAGGGAAAATCCCCCTTAGTCCCCCTTTTTTAAAGGAGGGAAAGGGAGAATTTGATATGAAAGTGAAAAACAAGTTTAAAGTCTTTTTAATAATTCTCGCGGTAATACTCACATTATCCGCTGTTTCCGTTAAGTTATCTGAGGAATTCATCATCAGGAAGGTTACATCCGCCACCAAAAACACTGTAAACATCGGGTCCATCTCTTTTTCCCTGCCTGCTCTGGTAATATTGAGACAGGTTGCCATCACCAACCGTTTTATCCCCATTTCACTCAGAGAAATCAGCATACGTCCTGTCTTCACGCTCAATGCTTTTGCTTTCTCAGGACCGGGAGGAATAACAATAAGCGGCGAGGAAAGGGATATGAAGGTAAAGGGCTCGGTATCAGGGAATTTCAAGCAGGGAGAACTGAACATAAAACAGACTTCAATTGACGTTGAAAATCTGGGAAGTTTTGAGGTAAAAGGGCTTCTTGAAAAATGGGGTAAAGAATCCGTAAGTCTTAACATCAATCTGAACGGAACAAGGATTGAGGATGTAAATGAACTTCTGGACATAAATATTCCTTTCAGCGGCAAGGCGACCGGAACGGTTTTACTTGACTTCGTTCAGAACGACCCGGCAAAAAAGGCAATAACCTTTGATGTTGTCGTAAAAGAACTCTCCATGGAAAAGGGTAGTAACTTCACCGCCTTCGTCAAGGGTGTTTACGCCATGAGCGAAGGCAGGACAGATATCTCTGACGGCAGGCTCGTTAATGCGCAGGGCGGGCAGATACTCTTCAAGGGCTACCTTGACAGGGAAAATTTCAACTTTATATTTGAAAGTGAAAATATGCCACTTGAGGAGTTCTTAAAATTCATACCGGAAGAAATAAGAAAAAAATATAATCTGTCAATAACCGGCGGTTCCGCTTCAATGAAAGACTTTAATATTATAAAGATAAAAAAAAAGTCCTGCTGAAAGGGACTCTTTCGATTGATGCCCCCCAGATTTTCTTCCAGAATTATCAGATAGAAAATTTCTTTGTAAAACTCCCCGAAAACCGGTTTGGAGCAGATAAACTGCATTTTGGGAAGATATCAGCCGAAAGTCTGTCCGGAGGTTTTGATGAAAACCTGAACGGCTCTGCAAGTTTCAAATTCTACGGGAGTGAAGGCCGAGCAACATATAATATCAATGAAGAAACAGAAGTACTCTCGGCAAGATTCAATTTCAATATTGAAGGTATTAACCTTCACGACCTGGTAAGCGACCTTAGCGAAGAGATTTACATATCAGGCATACTTAATGTGGACGGAAACGGCGTATTTACCGAAAAAGGTCCGGAGATAGAAGTCTCATTCCGTTCAGAACCGACGAGGGGCGTAAAACAGGAAATGAATTTCGGCGCAATCAGGGTTATCGCTTCTCTTGGAGGAGGAAGTCCAATCAAGGCGTTCGGCGGTTCTGACTTCGGGTATAATCTCATGGCCGGCAGGCTGACGGTAAAGGACAACTACCTCACCATAGAAGGAATGGCAGGAAGAAAAGGAAACCAGAATTTTTTAATCAAAGGGGGGCTTTTCGGTGGAATAAATCTCTCCATTGACAGTGATTCCAACACCATCAGAATAGAAGAATTGAAACGCCGTATAAACACTGCAACTCAATCCATAAAAAAGTAGCCCCAAAGTAGTTCCTTCTCATCACCTACCGAAAATATTCTCTCGGAAATACCGTTTCAGTCCGCCTGAGAGCAAGGCGCTAAGGAAGAGGCAACGAGACGTATCTTTATACGTTGAGGAAGCCGATGACGCAAGCAACACCGCTATCAGGATGGAATGGAACGGTATTAGCCCCAACGGGAATCGAACCCGTGTCTGATGGCTGAGAACCACCTGTCCTGGGCCTCTAGACGATGGGGCCAAATTTATGTGGTATAATACTTGAAAAACACTCTTATGTCAAGGCACAAAGAAATCTGCGGATGTATACACATCCACTATCCTTTACAAAAACTGCAGGAGACGTTTGAGCCCGTTGGAAAAGAAGGCAACATGGCAGGACTTGACTTTCTTATCCTAAACAGCCACACCCCAAAAAAGAACATCCGCAGATATGAGGAAACCTTCTCAAACGAACGATACTACGGGAAGACCCTTGTTATCAACAGTGAAGAGACAGATGATAAAAACAAACAGAATCACCTTCTGGTAATTGGCGGTAGTAAGTGGTACGGGAATAAAGATGAAACCTCACAGGTCCTCTTCGAAATAACCAGAGAAAATTGTCTTTCTTTCATCCCGCATCCTGAAGGGATTCACAGACTTTTTCTGCTGAAAAAGAAATACTTCTGGGAAAACTGGGAGATGGAAGGATTTACAGGTATTGAGATATGGTCAATGCTCTTTGACTGGGCAAAAACGACAAGGTTATACAACCTGCCTGTCAGATATCTCGGCTTCCCCAAAAACCTGAAGGGACCCAGTTCCTCAATTCTTAACAGATGGGATGCTCTTTCACTAAGGCGAAAAGTGGTGGGAATAGCAGGACTGGACATACATCCACTTCCACTTTTTTTCGGCCCCTTTGACGTAAAAAAAAGTTTTGCATACCACAATGTATTTAAAGCCCTGAGAAACCACATACTGCTGAAAGAACCGCTGAACGGTAATTCCGTGGAAGATAAAAAGAAGATATTGAACGGATTGAAAAAAGGAAGACTGTTTTTTGCAAATGACCTTATTGCCAACAGTTATGGATTCTATTTTGGCACAGAAAATGAAGAATTCATAATGGGCGATACGGTATCCACCAGTATTCCTCTTACCGTGAAAAGTCCGGTAAAAGCAAAGATAATGCTCGTTTTCAACGGGGCACCCCTTTGGGAGGAAAAAATAAAACTTAAAAGATTTATTCCTGCAAACCCAGGCGTTTACAGGATTGAAGCAAAGATTGGAAATATACCCTGGGTTTTTACCAACCATATCCGTGTAATCTGAAATCCGACCTTTTTCTTTTATCTCGCATTCTATAATTCTTATGTTGAATCTCAGTAGGTATAAAAAAAGTTTGCAGGAAAAGAAAGATGGTGATAAAATAAGCGGGTTGAGGAGGAACACAAAACTATGGAGAAAAAGATGTACAAGGACCCGGTATGCCGTGCATGGCTGAAAAAAGAGACAAAAAACAAGGTGGAGAAAGACGGCAAGACCTATTATTTTTGCAGTCCTGCCTGCAAAGAAAAGTTTGAGAAGAATCCGGAAAAGTATACGAAACTTGTCGGGTAATAGCAGAAAATGGCAGATAAACCAGAACTTGTTGCTTTAGATTTAGAAACCACGGGTCTTAAACCATCCGAAGGAAATAGGATAATAGAAATAGCTCTTATCAAGATAGCAGGCACCGGGAACATAATTGAAAAATTAGTCACCACCGTAAATCCTGAAAGAGAAATCCCTCCCGATGTTTATCCCATAAACGGTATAAGCAACGATATGGTAAAATCATCTCCTTGCTTCAGAGATATTGCCGGAACGGTTTTCAATTTCATCAAAGGGAAAACACTCTTAATCCACAATGCTGATTTTGACATATCATTCCTGCAGGAAGAATTCATAATATGCGGGATTAAATTCCCTGAAATAAAAGTTATTGATACACTTGCCATTGCGAGAACTTTCTTTAACTTTCCTAAAAACTCTTTATCAAGCATAGCGTCTTATTACAATCTGGATACGAGCGGTTTACATAGGGCTGAATCTGATGCAATGCTAACATATAAGGTTTATCGTAAGTTTTGTGAAGAATGGCCATGGCAAAAACCATGGGAAAAATAAATTTGACAAAATTTCTAATGTGTTGCAAAATAATACAGTTGAGGAAAAAATGAAAGTGTGCAGGGTATCATTGAAGATATTTTGGATAGTGTTGTTTTTGAGTCTCGGAGTGCTTTTAATTACAGCAAGTGGATGTACAGCAAGCCTTGATTTCCATCCCGATAGAACTCAATCTACCAAATAGGAGCATATATTGTTCGTCATTATTAACCCCCTAAATCTCCAAAAATCCAAAAAGGGTACCAGGATTTCTGGAATGTCAGGGGTGTAAGAAAGGAGGTAGTAAAGTGGCAAAAGAAAAAGGCAAAGTGAAGTGGTTCAATAATGCCAAGGGTTATGGCTTTATTGAAAGAGAAGGCGGCGAAGATGTCTTTGTTCATTACTCTGCTATTACTGGAGAAGGATATCGGTCACTTCAAGAAGGTGACGCGGTTGAATTTGAAGTAGTATCAAGTGACAAAGGACTTCAGGCTGCGAACGTAATTAAAATCTAAGACCTACACGGCTGCCGGAATGGAGATTTTAACGTCTTCATTCCGGCAACCGAATATGGTGTGCAGACTGTTACAGTGAAAGAGCATAGGGAGTTAAATGTTTTACCCTTTTGCATCATACTTCTTATCCTTTCACATCTCTGATTTTTTCTCCATTGGTTAGTCTTACGTAAATGAATTTTATCTTATGAAATATAAATATTGGATAATAATTCTACATTTTAGTTTTTTGGTTGCATATGCAGGAACGGAAAATATCACCGGACACCTGCGAATGGCGTATGAAGCACACAACAGAGGTTTGTATTCACTATCCAATACACAGATTGAGAAGTACATCAAGGAAAATTCAGGAGCAGATAATCTTGACTATGCGTATCTTCTATCCGCTGTAAATTTCTTATATCTGGAGGACATAGAAAAATCTATTGAAAGATTAACCTTCATAAGAAAACATTTCCCGGAATCGGGAATTATAAAAGATGTTACCTCTTATCTTATCCTCGCTAATCTGAAAAAGAAAGATATAGACACCGCTTTATCCCTCTATTCTGAATACAGAGGGAAATTTGCAACAGATGCATTTCTTGAAAACCAGATAGAGCAGGCAGCTTTCTCCAGAGCAGTTTCTCTGTTCAACGAAGGGCTTTTAGCAGAAAGCAAAACCCTGCTGGATAAATTCAGTGCACAGTTCAAAAAATCAGGGTATCTGCCTGAAGTTTTTTATTATCAGGGACTTATCTATTATCAGGAAAATAATTTCAGTAAGGCATCTGATTTTTTTAAACAGGCATCTTCCCTCTCGTCTCTCATAGAAAACAAGGATATACGTGCAGACCTGAATCTTAAACTCGGTGACTGCTTTTTCAATATGCGGGAATACACCTCCGCTGAACATTTCTACAATAAGGTTGTTGAAGAATTCCCTGACACCTTATACAGTGTTTGGGCTTATTATCAACAGTCCCTACTTGAAAAAAGTAAGGGCAATCTTATAAAAGCAGAAGAGATTCTGGAAAGTGTAAAGGGGACCGGTGAATATGAACTTAATTTTAAAATACTCAACGAACTGGCAAGTATACAGATGCTGCAGGAGGAATGGAGAGATTCCGAAAAATACCTCCGCGAAATAACTGAATCATTCCCGGGTTATAAAAATCTTCCTGAGGTTTATCTCAAACTGGGCTTTGTCAATTTCAATTTAAGCCGATTTGAAGATTCCATAAAGTATTTTAAAAAAACGCTGAATCTCCCTATCAGTGAAGAGATAAAAGAAAGAGGTTATTTCGGGCTCGGCTACACATATTATATAAAGAGTCTTCACGAAGATTCATTTGAAACATGGAATAAACTTATCACAGAATTTCCGAACAGCCAGTTTATCCATGAAATACTCTTTTTCACAGGGAAAAAACACTATGAAAGCAAGGATTATCAGGGTGCAGAAAAATACCTCAAGCAACTTATAACAGAATACCCTGAAAGCACGTTTTACGCAGTATCCTATCAGATGCTCGTGGAAAGCCTTTTAAAACAGGAGAAACTGAATGAAGGTTTAATTGCATGTGAAGATTTTTTCTCTTCAGGCCATGAGAATGAAACCATAAGACTGCTTTACGGGAAAATTCTCTACCTTTTGAAAGATTTCAAAAAAGCCCAGGAGGTTCTGGAAAAAACGAAGAGTGTTAATCCTGCCGAAATGGTTGAGGCAATATATTATCTCGGTAAAATCTATGGACACAAAGGGCAGGTGGAAAAAGCTCAGGAGAAGTTTCTTGAAATACTATCTTTTTATCCGGAATTCAAGGAATGGAATAAACTGGCTGAAAAAGAACTGAAACGCTTAAAAAAATGAGAAAATGGAATATACTTCTGTTTATTCCCATCATCTTATCCAATTACGGATTTTCACAGGATATAAAGGTACCTGATGAAAAGGTTATGGGTGAAGACTACAGCATCAAAAAATCAGTGATATTCGTAAGCCCGGCTCCAGATTTTGAAGTTTTATTCCCTGAAATTACAATCCCTGAAGAACAACTACAGGGTAAAATCCCGCCATCGGCAGAAATTCAGCAGAAAAAA
>CAYORP010000186.1:0-11287 GCA_964406415.1 uncultured bacterium | reverse complement strand
TATCCATTGAGGTTACAGAAGGAACGTACAGATTTCTGGGAAAAGTTCAGAAGTTCAGAACTTTATAGAGAAAAGAAAAAATTTCAAAGATTTCCGCGATTCCTTGGATTTACCTTCAGAACGGATGTTTTACCAGAAGACCTGATATATCTTAATCCCACGATAGCCATATTTGAGAGAAAATTATTAGAAGAGGGATTGCCGCGACAAAAATCGCCTCGCAATGACAAAGAGTGATGATGAGAGAAACCTTTGAGTATGACCTGCCGAAGGAACTGATAGCACAATATCCACTGAGAGAAAGAGAAAAGGCACGGATGATGGTACTGCACAGGGGGGAGAGTGGATTTTCATATTCACCCTCACCCGGAACATATCATCCCCACCTCAATCCTCCCCCCTCAAGGGGGAGGAAAAGAGCGGACGAGGGAGAGGGAAGAAAAGGAGTGTGGATAGATGAGGATATTTTCAGCAATATAGAGAATTATTTCAGGTTAGGTGATATACTGGTCTTGAACGATACGAGCGTTATTCCTGCCAGACTTAAAGGTGTTAAGGATACCGGCGGCAGGGTGGAGATATTCCTTTTAAAAAAAACAGGACCTTATAGATGGGATGTCCTTTTAAGAGGAAACATAAGAGAAGGACAGAGATGCAGGGTTGAAAAGGATGGGAAGTTTATTGCTGTGGAGATAACTGGCAAAAAGAAAACAGGGAGTTACACTGCTGAGTTTTCCACCGAAGACGACGCAGAAATTTTGAGTTTCGGAGAAACGCCTCTGCCACCCTACATAAAGAGGAACCCGACTGAAGAAGACAGGGATTTTTACCAGACAGTTTATGCAAGAAAAGAAGGTGCTGTAGCGGCTCCGACAGCAGGGCTGCACTTTACCGAAGGTATACTGAAGAGGATTGAGGATAAGGGTGTAAGGATTGTTTATGTTACACTGCATATCGGCTGGGCTTCTTTTAAGATACTCAGGGGAGATAAAAACAAGGTTGGAGAAGAGTATATGGAGGTTTCTGAAGAAACCGCCAATGTTATAAATTCTGCGAAACAGTCAGGAGGAAAGGTTTTTGCCTGCGGGACCAGTGTGGTGAGAACACTGGAAAGTGCTGTAGAACGAGGGAAT
The DNA here is from genome assembly GCA_964406415.1 of uncultured bacterium. GTDB lineage: Bacteria > Ratteibacteria > UBA8468 > B48-G9 > JAFGKM01 > JAFGKM01. Next base: position 10,154 of record CAYORP010000186.1, on the reverse strand, counting down.
GTTATTGCGAAATCTGGATATACAGACCTATTCATAAAGGAAGGGTTTGTATTCCATGTAGTTGATGCTCTCATAACAAATTTTCACCTTCCGGGCTCAACGCACCTGTATCTATTATGTGCTTTTGCAGGTATTGATTTGGCAGAAAAGGCGTACAGGATTGCAGTGGAGAAGAGATACAGGTTCTATTCTTATGGTGATGCGATGTTGATTATCCCCTGAGCCTGTTTCCTCTGCAATTGTCATGCTGAATTTGATTCGGAAAAAGCACCCCTCACCTCAATCCTCTCCCCCAAGGGGTGAGGAAGAAGGGTCCGGAATGACAGAGAAGGATAAAAAATAAGAGGGAGTAGAATGTTTAAGATAATGAAGAAGGATAAAAGTAGCGGGGCAAGGACAGGAGAGATAAAAACACCACACGGGAATGTAAAAACTCCCTGCTTTATGCCTGTGGCTACTCTTGGTACGGTCAAGACCTTATCTTCTGAAGACCTGAACGAGATTGGTGTGGAGATGCTTATTGCCAACGCATATCACATCTATATGAAGCCCGGTATGGACATAATGGAAAAAGCCGGGTCTATCCACAGGTTTATGAACTGGAACAAGCCAGTGGTGACAGACAGCGGAGGGTTTCAGATATTCAGTCTTGAAAACGTTAAGGTTGAGGATGGTGGTGTGCATTTCAGGTCAAAAATAGATGGTTCTTCGCACTTCATCACTCCTGAAATTTCTATAGAGATACAGAAGACGATAGGGGCTGATATTATTATGGCGTTTGACTACTGTCCCAAGGACTGGAATAACTATGATGAGGTAAAACTCAGCGTTGAAACCACAGCAAGGTGGGCGGAAAGGTGTCTTGCATCATTCAAAACAAAGTTAAAGTCACCCCTCACCCTGACCCTCTCCCCCGAGGGGAGAGGGAAACAGAGAGTGCTATCCCCCAGAGAAATTGAAGGTGAGAGAGAGGAAGGAAAGGGTGATAAAAAACAGCATCTATTTGGGATTCTACAGGGGGGAATATACCAGGACCTAAGAGGATTGTGTATTGAAAAGATGAGAGGTATGGATTTCCCGGGATTCGGATTTGGAGGTCTGAGCATAGGAGAGCCATTTGAAAAAGCGGTTGAAGCGGTTGATTTTATAATCAACAATATCCCGGAGGAAAAGGTGAGGTATTTTATGGGACTAGGTATGCCTCTGCAGATTCTTGATATGGTAGAAGCAGGTGTGGACCTTTTTGACTGTGGTATGCCGACCCACATTGCCAGAACAGGTTCAACCCTCACCTCGGCAGGGAAGATAAACATCAAGGCTGGGAAATACAAGTATGATTTTTCACCTCTTGATGCGGAGTGTGATTGCTTTGTCTGTCGGAATTACACAAGGGCGTATATAAGACACCTTCTTAATACCAATGAGATACTCGGGTTACGGCTAAATTCCTATCATAATCTGTATTTTATACTCAGGTTTATAGAAAATGTGAGGAAGGCAATTGAGATGGGCAGGTTTGGAGAATTTCGCAAAGAGTTTAAAATGAAGTATAATATAGGGAAGTAAATTTAAAAAGGGAGGATAAAAATGATATTTGCACAGGCACAACCGGCTCAGACAAGTTCGGCATTCGGTGCTCTTTTACCGCTGATTCTGATATTTTTTGTTTTTTACTTTCTTTTAATTCTGCCCCAACAGAGAAAACAGAAAGCCCACAAGAAGGTGCTGGATGAACTGAAAGAAGGAGACAAGGTTGTAACTGTCGGCGGAGCAATGGGCGTGGTAAATAAAATTAAGGACAACGTTGTAACCATTGAGTTTAAGGATGGAGTGAAGATAGACTATCTAAGAAACGCCATATCTCAGGTAATGAAGCCGCAATCCTGATAAGGAAAAAGGCCGTCACTCTCACCCGTCTTGCCCTTCGGGCTTCGGTCACCCGTCTCACCGACTCGACGGGCGTGTCATACGATGCTCTTTACTCATCGCATCGGCACCCCTCTCCCCCAAGGGAGAGGGGAAAAGGGAAAGGGAGAGGGAAAGAATAAAAGAGAGAACAGAATGGAAGAGAAATTCCCACCTCAGTATGACTCCAGAGGTATAGAAACCGGTTTGTATGAATTCTGGGAGAAAAAAGGCTATTTTTCTACCGCAGCGCATAAAAAGGGTAGAAAAAAATACGTTGTTGTGATTCCGCCTCCTAATATTACCGGCTTTCTGCATATGGGACATGCCCTGAACAATACCATTCAGGATATTATCATACGGTGGAAAAAAATGCAGGGGTTTAACACCTTGTGGGTACCCGGAACAGACCATGCCGGTATAGCAACGCAGAATGTCGTTGAGAAAAAACTACTGACCGAAAAAAAGATTGGTAGAAAAGACATTGGCAGGGAAAAGTTTATTGAAGAGGTGTGGAAGTGGAAGGAGATGTATGGTGAACGGATAATCTTCCAGTTGAAAAAACTGGGTGCATCCTGTGACTGGAGTAAACAGAGATTCACCATGGATGAAAACCTTTCCCGTGCAGTAAATGAGGCTTTTGTTCATCTTTACAACAAAGGACTTATTTATAAGGGAGAGCGTATTATACACTGGTGCTGCAGATGCGGTACGGCTCTCTCTGATGAAGAGGTGGAGTACAGTGATGAAAAATCATCTCTCTATTATCTGAGATATCCCCTTACAGATGGCGGTTTTGTTGAGGTTGCCACAACAAGACCCGAGACAATGCTTGGCGATACCGCCGTTGCCGTAAATCCTGCTGATGAAAGATACAGAAAGATACTGGGACATAAGGTAAATCTGCCTTTTGTTGACAGGATTATTCCGGTGATTGCGGATGAAAAGGTTGAGAAGGATTTTGGAACGGGAGCGGTAAAGGTTACTCCCAGCCATGACCCTGCGGATTTTGATATCGGCAAGAAGCATAACCTTCCTTTTGTTACCGTTATTGACGAGGAAGGCGTAATGAATGAAAACGCAGGTATGTTTAAGGGAATTGACAGGTTTAAGTGCAGGGAATTGATAGTAAAGGAACTGGAAAAGAGTGGTCTTCTTGCCAGAGTTGAGCCCTATGCAAACAGGGTAGGACGTTGTTACAGGTGTGGTAGTGTGGTTGAACCGTATCTTTCCTCTCAGTGGTTTGTAAAGATGGAGCCACTTGCAGGGCCCGCGATAAAAGCGGCGGAAGACGGCATTTTGAAGTTCTATCCTGAAAGATGGAGAAAGGTATACCTGAACTGGCTGTACAATATTAAAGACTGGTGCATAAGCAGGCAGATATGGTGGGGGCACAGGATTCCTGTGTGGTATTGCAGAAGGTGCCTTGAAAAAACTGGAAGCGAGAAAGGGATTTTTGTATCTATTGATAAGCCGGATGTATGCCCTTACTGTGGCAGTACAGACATATATCAGGACCAGGATGTACTTGACACATGGTTTTCATCCTGGCTGTGGCCATTTTCCGTATTCGGCTGGCCTGAAAGAACAAAGGACCTTGAAGTATATTATCCTACCGATACACTTATTACCGCTCAGGAAATCCTTTTCTTCTGGGTTGCAAGGATGGTAATGGCAGGATATGAATTTATAGGGAAAGAACCATTTGAAAATATATTAATACATGGTACGGTAAGAGACAAAACCGGCAGGAAGATGAGTAAGTCTCTCGGTAATGTGATAGACCCGGTCAAAATCATTGAAGACTACGGGGCTGACAGCCTGAGATTCAGTTTAATTTCTATGACTGCATCCGGACAGGACGTTTTTCTTTCTCCCACATTTTATATCAAGGGAAGAAATTTTATGAACAAGGTGTGGAATGCCTCCAGATTTATAGTTTCCGGAGCGGAAAAGGCGGCTGTTGGAAGGGTTGAGTTACCCGAAAGTTTTGAAGGGCTGAAATTCCCTGAGTTGTGGATTCTCTCAGGACTTGATGACCTTATCAGAAAGGTGACAGGGACCCTTGAGTCTTTCCGTTTGAACGAATCTCTGAATTCATTATATGACTTTTTCTGGCATACTTTTTGTGACTGGTACCTTGAGATTTCCAAGGTTTATCAGGAAAATGATGTGAAATACTTCAAGGAAAAGGTTGTGCCTTTACTTTTTTATATTCACCTTACAATAATAAAAATGCTGCATCCGTTCATTCCGTTTATCACGGAAAAAATATGGCAGATTTTTTCTGCCTATTGTGCTGTCGGTAAGGAGAGCATAATGCTGAGTGAGTGGCCTGCTGCCTTTCATTCTGATTTTCTCCATCAGGGAAAAGAAAAAAGAGAAGAAAAAAGCATGGATGATATTATTGAGGTTGTGACAACTATAAGGGATATAAAGACAAGATTTTCCATACCGATTGTGAAACCGATTGACTGTTATTTTGACAGGAAGCCCGAAGGGTTATCTGCTGCTTTGATATCAAGACTGGCAGGAGTCGGAATCTTTTTCTCTTTTGATGATTTACCAGGGGATGGCGGGAATATCCTGATAAAAAATCTCCAACAGGGTAGACTTGGAGTATCGTTTAAGGGTATAATAGATATTTCACAGGAATTAAGTAAACTTTTTAAAGAGCAGGAGAAACTGAAGGGTTATCAGGAAAAGATTGAGAAAAAGTTGAATAACCCTGAGTTTGGGAAAAAGGCTCCGGAAGAAGTTAAAGAGAAGGAGAGGGAAAAACTGAAACAGATTAAAGAGTCTATAGATAACATTGAAAAGGACATAAAATTTTTGCAGGTGAAATCGTAATCCCAATTCCCCTTCTTTGACAGGATTGCGGAAGGTAAGGGAAAATTTAAAGGAGAAGAAACAATGGATGCATTTGTTGAACTGAGCGGTAAGCAGATAAGGGTTACTGAAGGGATGGAGTTTTCCACGTTTAGACTGGGAGGTAAAAAGGTCGGAGATAAGGTAGAGCTCAACCCTGTCTGTTATATTGAAGGTGACAATATTATTACGGATGAGAAAAAACTTAAAGCCGTTAAGGTTGTCTGTGACATTCTGCGCGAGGAGAAAGGGCCGAAAATTTACTCTTTTAAGAAAAAGCCGAAAACCGGTTATAAGAAAGGGTATGGACATAGAGACAGATTAATGGTTTTAAAAGTAGCAAGCATAACACAAAAGTGAAGAGACTAAAAGAGGTTGCAGAGCAGAGTTTTGCAGGCAGGAAAGCAGTTCTTATTGGCTTTAGGGAGAGAGAAGAAAGAGATACTGAAGAGTCTATAAAAGAACTTGAGTTTTTGTGTAAGACCCTCAAACTTAAGGTTATCAAAAGTTTCATCTACAAACCGACCGTTATTCATCCTGCAACATACATCGGGAAGGGAAGGGTTCAGGAGATAAAGGAGTATTCAGATGGAGAAAAGCCTTCCTTCGTAATCTTCGGCAGGGAACTTACCCCCATCCAACAAAGAAATCTGGAAGAAATATTAGGTGTACGGGTTATAGATAGAACAGAACTTATCCTGCATATCTTCGGGGAACACGCGAAGTCTAAAGAAGGGAAGATACAGGTTGAACTTGCACGTCTTTCTTATCTCCTGCCGAGGTTGACAGGACATGGTATATCTCTTTCAAGAGTTGGGGGAGGACTGGAGACTAAAGGTCCTGGGGAAATGAAGATTGAGGTTTACAGAAGAAGAATCAAAGACAGGATACACCGGCTGAACGAAGAAATGAAGGATGTGGAAAAGCATAGAGAGGTTATACGAAATTCAAGGCGAAGAAAGAACTTTCCGCTTGTCACACTGCTTGGATATACAAACGTAGGTAAAAGCAGTCTTTTAAACAGACTGAGTGCTTCTGAATTATACGTGGAGAACAAGTTATTTTCAACACTTGACCCCGCAACGAGAGCTGTATATATCGGAGAAAACAGGACATGTCTGGTGAGTGATACTGTAGGACTGTTATATAATATACCTCACCATATGATAGAAGCATTTAAGTCAACACTTGAAGAGGTCAGGTTCAGCGACCTTATTCTTTGTTTATATGACAGTTCTGCATTCAGTATGGAAAGACAGATAAATACCATGTCAGAGGTTTTTAAAATACTGGAGGTTGAAGAAAAACCTCACATAGATATTTTTAACAAAATAGACCTGTTAAGTCCTGAGGAATTATCCATAATTAAGAGTGATAATCCTAACGGACTTTTTGCTTCGGCGCTTACCGGTGAGGGGATTGATAGATTGAAAGAATCTATAAGGAGAATCCTGTATGGAGATGCAACTGTATCCAGATGATAGGGAAAAGGTTCGGGAGATATTGGCCGTTTTGGAAAGAGGGCAGAGTTTTATTCTGACAACCCACCGTAACCTTGACGGCGATGCCATAGGTAGTGAACTGGCACTGTATGATATGCTGAAGGGTATGGGGAAAGAAGTGGTAATTGTTAATCAGGATAAAATACCTGCTATATACAGATTTTTGCCCTATACCAAAAATATTAAGGTTTGTGATGAGATTATTGAGTCCGAAATAAAACCTGATGTGAGCATTGTAATTGACTGTGGTTCTCCTGAGCGAACCGGGAAGGTTTTCAGTCTGATAAAAAAGGCGGAGTTCATTGTCAATATTGACCACCACCTGTCTAATTCAAAATTTGCAAATATAAACTGGATTAACCGCAAATTTTCAGCAACAGGCGAGATGATATATTTTGTACTTTCTTCTGATGGGAGAGTACTTACAAAAGAAGAAGCAAACTGTCTCTACACTGCTGTCCTTACCGATACGGGTAGTTTTGTCCATAACATCAGCCCGTATACTATGAACGTTGCTCATAATCTGGTAGCAGCAGGTGCTGAACCTGAAAATATCGCAAAAAAGGTCTATTTTGAAAGACCTCTAAAATCGGTAAAACTGCTCTCTTTATCTCTGAACAGCCTGCAATTTGACAGACAGAAGAAGGTCTGTTGGATGAGGGTGGATAAAGAAATGTACCGTCGTACCGGAACGAAAGAGGAGGATACTGAAGGTTTTATAGATATTCTTATAAAGATTAAAGAGACAGGCATTGTTTTTTTACTGAAAGAAGGAAAGGATAAAATCAAGGTCAGTCTCAGAAGTAAATGGAATTTTGACGTGGAGAGAATAGCGGCTGAGTTTGGTGGTGGCGGACATAAAAAGGCGGCAGGGTGTTTTTTTGAAAATATATCAATTGAACAGGCAGAAAAGAAAATACTTTCCGCTATCCGCACGTCCTCTTAGAATCTCCTCAATGTAAAAGTAGTGAGAAACCCCCCTTGGTTCTCTTTTCCAAAGGGAGAGACATTAATTCCTCTCCTTTAACAAAGGAGGGTCAGGGAGGATTTGATAGGGGCTAACAGAAAGATGAACGGGATAATTATAGTAAACAAACCCAGAGGAATTACATCCTACGATGTGATAAGATTTTTCAAGAGGACATTCCGTTTGAAGGATAAGATAGGTCATGCGGGAACTCTTGACCCACTCGCTTCAGGTTTACTTATTATCTGCATTGGTAAAACAACCAAACTCAGTTCCACCTTTATGAAAATGGAAAAAGAGTATTTGGCAAGAATGCTACTGGGGGTGATAACAGACACGGATGATATTGACGGTACAGTTATAAAAGAGAGTCCTGTTAATGTTGATGAAAAAGAGATAAAGAGGGTTATCAGCGGTTTTATCGGTGATATTGAGCAGGTTCCGCCTGTAGTATCTGCCATTAAGCATAAAGGGACACCTCTTTATAAACTGCACAGACAGGGTGTGGCTGTTGCTCCCTGTCCTAAAAAAGTTTTTGTCAGAGAAATAGAAATATTGAATCTGCAAGTTCCTTATGTGGATTTCAGGGTGGTATGTTCAAAGGGGACGTATATAAGAGCATTATGCCGGGATATCGGGAACAAATTGGGATGTGGTGGCACCCAGACTGAATTGAAAAGAACAAGGGTGGGTGATTATAAAATAGAGGAGAGTTATACCCTTGAAGATATAGAGAAAAGAGGTATAGAAGGCTGTCTCATCCCTGTAAGTGGCATAAATATCACCTCTACAAAAACCAGATTGCCACGTACAGTACACTCGCAATGACAAAATCTAACAGTGGGATTTATCACGCTCCTTAAAAAATGAAAAATAAATTACAGATAAGTGTTTCAGGAATAAGAGGTATATATCCAGAGTTTTTAACCTCCGATGTTGTATTTACATTCGGCGTCGTTTTTGGGAGTTACGTTAAGACGAAAAGGGTTTTTGTATGCAGGGATACAAGGGCGAGCGGGGATTCTCTGAAGGGTTCAATGATAACCGGCTTGCTCTGTACGGGAAAGGATGTTGTTGACCTCGGTGTCACTCCCACCCCTGAAATCGGGTACATCATAGAAAAGATAGAACCGTCTTCAGGTGCTGTCATTACTGCCAGCCATAATCCACAGGACTATAACGGGATAAAATTCTTTTCCGATAAAGGAGTGATTCTTAATGCTGAAGAAGGCAGAAAACTTCTTGATATCTACCATAAAAGGTCTTTGACTGTTGCGAAAAATCCCGGGTTTGTTTCTTTTGAAGATTATACGGAACAATATTTCAACGGCATATATCATACAATAGACCTTGAGAGAATCAGAAAGAGAAGGTTCAGGGTTGTTGTTGACGTATGTCAGGGGGTCGGGGCGCTTTTATCAAAGAAATTTCTGGAAGGTATGGGATGTGATGTTACGGTTATAAACGCTGAACCCGCAGGTATTTTTTCTCACAACCCTGAACCTCTGCCTGAAAACCTTAAAGACTTATCCCGTAGGGTTGTTGAAGAAAGAGCGGACATAGGATTTGCCCAGGACCCTGACTGCGACAGGCTTGCTTTTGTCTGTGAGAACGGGAGAATTCCCGGAGAAGAACTTACGCTTGTGTTAAGCATGAAAAATGTTCTTGAAAGAGATACTGATAAAAGGCCGGTTGTCGTTAATCTTTCTACCACTGCACTTGTGGAAGAGATTGCTGAAGATTTTGGTGTCCACGTTTACCGGACAAAAATAGGTGAGGTTAATGTTGTAGAAAAGATGAAAGAGGTGGGTGCGGCTATAGGAGGAGAGGGTAATGGAGGTGTTATATTCCCTGCTGTTCACTATGGCAGGGACAGTTTTGTAGGAATGTCTTTAATACTTGAGCACCTTGCGAAGAAAGACAAAACTTTATCAGAAATAACAAAACAGATGCCGGAGTATTTCATGCTGAAGAAGAAAATAAGGATTTCAGAAGAACAAAAAAATACAATACTGGAAGATATAAAGAGAAGGTATTCTGCAGAAGAAGAAGTTAACCTTGAAGACGGTGTAAAAATAATACGGAAAGAAGGATGGATACACATAAGACCTTCAGGTACCGAACCGCTCATAAGATTTTACGTAGAAGGTAAAAACAGAGAAATTGCCGAACGCTACCTATCCGAATTCACCGCCCTTTTACCATCTTGAGGGATATCTTCTATTTCCATCCATCCCAGAAGATTTTGCCCCACCTCTTATCGGAATCTGCGTATTTCACTTTCAATCTTATCATAAGACTGCGCAGTTTTGAGACCCTGTTTTTCTGGCTTTTCTCTGATGCAAGATTGTTTGTCTCAAAAGGGTCATCTTTCAGGTCAAATAGCTGGGTGGTTCTTTCCCCGTTAACGTTATATTCAATCAACTTGAATCTTTCCTGGCGGACTGCCCGGAAATATTGTCTGAAGGCAAAGAACATGTCTCTGCGGATTTTGTAAGTTGGATTTTTCAGGGTCGGTACAAAACTTGCACCACCCACTGATTTTGGAATGGAAACGCCAACAAGTTCGCACAGTGTCGGAAATATGTCAAAGAGATAAACAAAAGAATCCCTTTTCCCGTTTTTAGGTATCCCGGGCCCACACATAACAAGTGGCACATGAATACTGTGTTCATACATATTTTGTTTTCCCATTAATCCATGCTGTCCCAGGGCAAGTCCGTTATCTCCTGTTAATATAATTATTGTATTTTCAAATCTACCGGTCTCTTTGAGTGTTTTTATTACCCTGCCTATCTGCGAATCCAGATGGGTTATCATTGCGTAATATTCGGCTATATGCCTTTTGATTTCTCTGGGTGTTCTCGGAAAGCCGGCAAGGAGTTCGTCCCTTCCCCACATATCTTCTCCGA